>JALYLW010000007.1 GCA_030774055.1 Acidobacteriota bacterium | reverse complement strand
GAGCGGGCTCAGCTCGGCTGCGTCGCCCCTCGCGTTACGCTCGCGCGGGCCAGCGCTCGCTACGCGCTCACCCAGCTCGTCCAATCCGCATACATCCGCGCAGATCCGCGGCGAATCACGCGAACAGGAATTCTTTCGTCCTGAGATCGCGGATCAGGTCGCGCAACTTTGCCGCTCTCTCGAATTCAAACCGTTTGGCGGCTTCGCGCATGTCGGCCTCGAGCTTGACGATGTAGAGGTCGAGTTCTTCCTGCGTCTTGAACTCGGGCAGCCCATCGTCGGCGGAAGTAAAGTCGACGTAGTCGGCTTCGATGATCGCCGCCAGCGACATCTCCACCGGACGCACGATCGATTCTGGCGTGATGCCGTGCTCCACGTTGTAAGCGCGCTGGATGGCGCGGCGCCGGTCGGTCTCGTCGATCGCCTTCTTCATCGAGTCGGTCATGCGGTCGGCATAGAGGATGGCGCGTCCTTCCACGTGGCGCGCGCAGCGTCCGATGGTCTGGATGAGCGAACCGGCCGAACGGAGAAAGCCTTCCTTGTCGGCGTCGAGGATAGCGACGAGCGAGACCTCGGGCAGGTCGAGCCCTTCGCGCAACAGGTTGATGCCGATGAGCACGTCGAACTCGCCCTTGCGTAGCCCGCGCAGGATCTTGACGCGCTCCAGCGTCTCGATCTCGGAGTGCATGTAGCGGCAGCGCACGCCGACCTCGGCGTAATACTCGGCCAGGTCTTCGGCCATGCGCTTGGTCAGCGTGGTCACGAGGACGCGCTCGCCGCGCTCCACGCGCGCGCGGATCTCGTGCAGCAGATCGTCGATCTGTCCTTTCACCGGACGTATCTCCACCTCCGGATCCACCAGGCCGGTCGGCCGGATGATCTGCTCGACCACCACACCCGCCGAACGCGTTAGCTCGTAAGGCCCTGGAGTTGCAGACACATACACCGCTTGGTTAACGCGATGCTCGAACTCCTCGAAAGTCAGGGGACGATTATCCATCGCGCTCGGCATGCGGAAGCCGTATTCCACCAGCGTGGTCTTGCGCGAGCGGTCGCCGTGATACATGCCATGCAATTGCGGGACGGTCTGGTGCGATTCGTCGACGAATAAAAGATAATCGCGCGGCACATAGTCGAGCAGCGTCGGCGGCGCTTCGCCGGGAAGGCGTCCGGAGAAGTGCCGCGAGTAATTCTCGATGCCATGGCAGTAGCCGACCGACTTGATCATCTCCAGGTCGAACATCGTCCGCTGATGCACGCGTTGCGCTTCGACCAGGCGGCCCTGCTTCTCCAGTTCCTTCTCCCACCACGTCAGCTCTTCCTTGATGGAGACGATGGCATTACCGCGCGTCTCGGGCGTCATCACGTAGTGCGTCTTGGGATAGATGGGCAGGCGGACGTACTTGTGCTTCACCGTGCCGAACAACGGATCGATCTGCGAAAGGGATTCGACCTGGTCGCCCCACAACTCGATGCGGTAGGCGTTGTCGTCATAGGTCGGGAAAACCTCGATCACGTCGCCACGGACGCGAAAGGTCCCGCGCCGGAAGTCCACGTCGTTGCGCTCGTACAGGATCTCCACCAGCTTACGTGTGATGTCCTCACGCTTGATCTTCTGTCCCTTTTCCAGGAACAGCAGCATGCCGTAATATGCCTCCGGCGACCCGAGCCCGTAGATGCAGCTCACCGAAGCGACGATCACACAGTCGCGCCGCTCGAAGAGTGACCGCGTCGCCGAAAGCCTGAGTTTGTCGAGCTCGTCGTTGATGGTGGCTTCTTTCTCGATGTAGACGTCGCCGGCGGGAATGTATGCCTCCGGCTGGTAGTAGTCGTAATAGGAGACAAAGTACTCGACCGCATTGCTGGGAAAGAAACTCTTGAACTCGTGGTAGAGCTGCGCGGCGAGTGTCTTGTTGTGCGCGAGCACGAGCGCCGGCTTCTTCAGCTGCTCGATGATCTTCGCCATGGTGAAGGTCTTGCCCGAGCCAGTGACGCCGAGCAGCACCTGGTGCTTCTCGCCGTCGGCGAGTCCGCGAACGAGCTGCTCGATGGCGCGCGCCTGATCGCCTTGCGGCGTGTAATCGGATTGGAGTTTAAAGTCCATTGATTCGTGAAAACCGCTAGGCAGCGCCGCTCTGCGGTGACCGTGACGCGCTTCACCCTGCCTCTCGCGCTTAGGGAGAGGCGTCACAGAGCCGAAGATCGGCGTGTGGGCAATCCTCTATTATACGGCACGCGCGCGCGCGACTTCGGCGGGCTACTTCCAGCGATGTCCGGTCAGCTCGGCCTTGAACAGGCGTTCGTCCACGCGCGTGAGGTGTTTCTTCATGCCCGGCTGCAACAGCCTGGTGTGCGGGATGTCGCAGAGATACTCGGCGATGAACCACACGTCTTTGGCTACCATCCAGTGCCGGCGGTCGAAGCGCGCCAGGTTTACGGGACGCGAATACGTCCGTAGGGTGCGCTCGCGCCGGCGATTGCAATAGAGGTTGAAGTAGCTCATCGCCAGCTCGCGCAGGTTGCGAAAGACGGGATCGCGACCGCGACAGCCCGCCCAATTGGATTTCGCGATCGCGCCCCAGTGCCCGCGGACCTGGAAGATGGCCATCACGTGGTCGGTATCGTGCTCGGCTTCCAGGTCGAAGATGAGTGCCGGATACTCGATGGCGCGCAGCGCCGCGGCCGCAAAAATCGCGCCCTCGAGGCAGTGCGCCGTGCCCTCGCGCAGCACGCGCTGCGGCGACCATGCCGTGGGCGCGAGGTGGTAGGGCAGCGCGTCAAGGTAGCGCTGGATGCCGCCGGGCGTCTTGAGCGCGCGCAGCTTGCGCAGCTCGCCCTTCGTCAATCCGAAGTTCTCATCCTTATCGTTACCCATGCTGAGGCGCGAGCACCTGCGCCAGCTCTTGCGGCGTATCCACCAGCACGTCCGGTGGGACGGTCACGAGGGTATGCGGCGCGAAGCCGTAGCTCAGTCCGATGGAATACATGCCGGCGTTGCGCGCGGTGAGCACATCGATCTCCGAATCGCCGACCATCACCGCTTCTTGCGGCTGCACGCCATTCTCATCGAGCAGCGCATGCGCGCCCTGCGGGTCGGGCTTCTTGGTGTGAAAACTGTTGCCGCCATAGACCTGCACGAAGAAGCCGCCCAGGCCAAGCGCGTCCACGATCACCTGCGAGGGACGCACCGGCTTGTTGGTCAGCACCGCCATCCTGCGCGCAGCGCCGTTCGCCGACTGCGCGATCGCCGCCAGCGCTTCCTTCACGCCTTCGTAGACGTACGTGTTGTCGAGCTTGTGCTCGCGGTAGTAGCCGAGAAAATAATCGAGCCCTTCTTCCACGAACGCCTCATCGTCGGGATCGCACAGCGCGCGCCGGACGAGCATGGGAGCGCCATCGCCGATGTAGCCGGCGATCACGTCGCAGGGCAGCTCCGCTTTGCCAAAGTGTTTCAGCATGGCATTGATGGAGTTGGCCAGGTCGAGGCGCGAATCCACCAGCGTGCCATCGAGGTCGAAGATGACCAGCTTGATCTTGTCTGCCGGGATAGAGCGATTGATCTTGATCATTACAAGGTGAGTATATCGTCCGCGTCGCGCGCCGATTTACAATAGCCGGACAGCGCGGGTATCGTACAGCCCACAATCCCAAATCCATTATCTGGAACCCAAGGACACCGATGGCGACCACGAAAGTCGAGCCCAAGCCCGCGCCGAAAACCCAGCCGCCGCCGCCACCGAAAGGCGAACGGACCTGGCAAGGGCTCACGCGCAAGCAGCTCGTCGACATGTACTGCACTATGTTCATGTCGCGCCGGCTGGACGATCGCGAGATCTTGCTCAAGCGTCAGCAGAAGATCTACTTCCAGATATCCGGCGCCGGTCACGAGGCGCTGCTGGTCGCCGCCGCTGCCGCGCTGCGGCCGGGCTACGACTGGTTCTATCCTTATTACCGTGACCGCGCGCTCTGCCTTGCCCTCGGGATGTCGCCCTACGAGCAGCTGCTCGAGGCGGTGGGCGCGGCAGACGACCCGAGCTCCGGTGGCCGCCAGATGCCTTCGCATTGGGGACACAAGCGGCTCAACATCGTCACGCAATCTTCCCCCACCGGCACGCAATTCCTGCAAGCCGTGGGATGCGCCGAAGCGGGACGCTACTTCACCACCCATCCGGAAGCCGCGAAAAAACACTCAGGGGACTACCGCCAATTCAAAGACGTGATCTTCCACGCCGACGAGGTCGTCTACGTCTCCTGCGGCGAGGGCACCACGAGCCAGGGCGAGTTCTGGGAGGCGATGAACACCGCGGCGAATTCAAAGCTGCCCGTGCTCTTCGTGGTCGAGGACAACGGCTACGCCATCTCCGTCCCGGTAGAAGTGCAGACGGCGGGCGGCAGCATCTCGAAGCTGGTCGCCGGCTTCCCCAACTTCTACTTCGCCGAGTGTGACGGCACCGATCCGGTCGCGAGCTACGCCGTCCTCTCAAAAGCGATCGAGCACTGCCGCGCGGCGAAAGGCCCGGCGCTCGTCCACGGACACGTCATCCGGCCATACTCGCACTCGCTCTCCGACGACGAGCGCTTGTACCGCCCCGACAGCGAGCGCCAGAAAGACGCGGCACGCGACCCCATCACGCGCATGCAGATGTTCCTCATCCGCGAGAACATCCTGGAGGAGAAAGAGATCAACGCGCTGGAAAAGTCCGTGGACGACGAGATCCAGGAAGCCACCGATCGAGCGCTCACGGCGGCGCTGCCCGCGCCCGGCTCGTGGAAGCAACACATCTACTCGCCCGATCTTGACCCGTGCTCATCCGCTTTCGCCACCCAGCCCGCGACCGAGGGCGCCGATAAGACCATGGCCGACCTTATCACCGCGTGCCTGCGCGACGAGATGCGCCGCGACGAACGCGTGGTCATCTTTGGCGAAGACGTGGCCGACTGCTCGCGCGAGGAGTACCTGAAGCAGAAGCAGGTGAAAGGCAAAGGCGGAGTCTTCAAGCTGACCTTCGGGCTGCAATCGGAGTTCGGCTGCGAGCGCGTGTTCAACTCGCCGCTCGCCGAGGCCAACATCGTGGGACGCGCCGTCGGCATGGCCACCCGCGGATTGAAGCCCGTCCCCGAGATCCAATTCTTTGATTACATCTGGCCGGCGATGCACCAGTTGCGCAACGAGCTGCCGCTCATCCGCTGGCGCTCGAACGGAAACTTCTCCGCGCCCGCGGTGATCCGCGTCGCCGTCGGCGGATACCTTACCGGCGGCGCTATCTACCACTCGCAATGCGGCGAATCGCTGTTCACGCATACGCCCGGCATGCGCGTGGTCTTCCCATCGAACGCCCTCGACGCCAATGGGCTGCTGCGCACCGCCATCCGGTCAGACGATCCCGTGATGTTTTTCGAGCACAAGCGCCTCTACCGCGAGCCCTTTGGGCGCGCGCCCTATCCCGGCCCCGACTACATGGTCCCCTTCGGCAAAGCGCGTCTCTGGAAGGAAGGCACGGACATCACCGTCGTGACCTACGGCGCGGTGGTGCCGCGCGCGTTGCAGGCGGCGCAGAAGCTCGAACGCGAGGAAGGCGTCTCGGTCGAGCTGCTCGACCTGCGCACGCTCAACCCGTACGACTGGGAGGCGATCGCGGGATCCGTCCGCAAGACGAGCCGCGTCATCGTGGCGCACGAAGACACGCTCAGCTGGGGATACGGCGCGGAGATCGCCGCGCGTATCGCCGACGAGCTCTTCGAAGACCTCGACGCTCCCGTACGCCGCGTCGCCGCGAAAGACACCTTCGTCGCCTACCAACCCACGCTCGAGGACGAGATCCTGCCACAGGCCGAAGACCTCTACCGCGCGATGAGCGAACTGGCCAAGTTCTAGAGCGGTGAGCGCTCGAGATTGCTAATGAAGCGGATCTCAGGAATGATCTTGCGGCTCAGCGCTTCATCGTTCGTCAGGAACAGGTCGATGCTTGCCGCCGCGGCACACGCAAGGTGGATTGCGTCGGGCGGACGGATGCCGCGGTCCAGCCGGATCGAAGCGTAGTGCTGCGCTGCCTCCAGGTTGAACGGCAGCACCGTCACCTGATTCGACCTGAACAATCGCAGATAGTTGTCGACCACATCGTTCCGTCCTAGTCTTGCAGGTCTGACCAGGGTCTCTCCCACCGCGAGAGCGCTCGTAAAAAGCCGGTCGCCGCGTGCACGCATCCGGCTCGCGATCTCGATCACTCGGTCGGCCAGCAACGGGGTGCGCTCAAAAAGATAGACGAAGAGGTTGGTGTCCCAGAACACTCGGTTCATCGCGACTGGCTCACCGGTGGTAGTTTTGAATCCCTCTCCACCGACTGCGCGGGGCGCTCCTCAGGAACGTCGGTCCAGCCGGAGCGCAATTCGTTGACATAAGCGTCCGGGTCGACACCCTCCCAGACCTCCTTACCGCAGCCCAACATTTCCGCTATCAGATCCGGTGCGCTTCCAGGGCTTGCCGCCTTGCAGTAGTCATGCTCATACCAGTCCAATAGCGGCCGATAGCGGTCTGGGATCTCGTCGCGTTTCGGGACCATCTTGCCGCGCCGTTCTGGATGACTCTCATCTCCCGGTCGGAATAGGCGCACGGTAGCGTCAGGCATTCGAAACAGCATGCGGTAGCGCCCGGAGCGGGGAGGCAGGTTCGCCACCGCGTGCTCGTAGACATGCACCTGGACACCAGGCCGCAGCACCGGGAATGCCCGCTCGCGCCGTACGCGCTCCACCACTTCCTGGGCAGCGAATGACGTCCGGCTGGGTTGCTCGCGATGCAACAACGCCAAGCCGATCCACACCTCATCGGTCACCCTTAGATGGCCCTTCATGCTAATTCTTCCATTACCAAATTACTTGGTAATCTTACCAACAAAGGATAGGGGTGTCAAGGCCCAGCGCAGGGGCCCTTGTACGGCTCATGCGGGCGGGGCTGATTCGGAGGACTCGTGCGAACTGCCGGGCGGTCGAGCGCTGCCGGCGCACGCCTTCTCACCACGCCGGCGTAGCCGTCTTGCGTGGCGGATTGAAGAAGGGAAGTTTCACCACCGTCACCGGGACAGTGCGTCGCATCGCCTCCACCGTGATCTCCATGTACAACTTGGTGCCGAGTGCGGCATGGGGCGAGGCGACGCTGGCCAGCGCGATCATCTTCTTCAGCGTCGGCGACCACGTGGTCGAGGTCGCCTTGCCGATCTGCTTGCCGTCGCGATAGACGGGCACGTGCACGCGCGACGCCATGCTGAGAGCGACCGGCGGCAGCCCGACCGCGTCGTACTCCTTCTCTACCGCGATCCAGTCGACTTCGAGGCCCGCGAGTTGCCGCTCCGGGCCACGCTTTTGTTCTTCGAGTAGCGCGGCGCGCCCAACGAAGTTCGGCTTCTCGAGATGGACGAGCCTCCCCAGCCCGATCTCGAACGGGGAAAACTTCTGCGACTCGATCAGCGCCTTCTTGCTCGAGTTGTAGTCCACCTCGATCAGCAGCAGGCCCGCCTCGATGCGCGCCACGTCGAGGGCCAGCATGCCGGCGGCGTGCAGATCGAACTCGCGGCCCGCCGCGGTGAGCGCGTCCCACACTTTCACGGCGTCGTTCCACGGCATCCAGATCTCGTACCCGAGGTCGCCGGTGTAGCCGGTGCGCGAGATGTCCACCGGAACGCCGGCGATCTTCGCCGACGTCACGCGGAAATACTTTAGCTTGCGGATATCGATGTTGGCATCGGTGGTGATCTTCGCCAGCAGTCTTCCGGATGTTGGGCCCTGGAGGGCGACCGCAGCCACCTGCTCGGAGATGTCTTCAATAGAGACATCCATGCCGAGCGCGTTCTGTCGGAACCAGCGCAAGCTAGGGTCGGCCGCCGTCCAGCGATAGGTGTTCTCGGCGAGCCGCGAGATGGTGCCATCGTCGACGACTTTGCCCTGCTCATCGCACCAGCATGTGTAGATCACCTGGCCCACCGCGACCTTGTTCACATCGCGCACGTTCACGCGATCGACGAAGCGCGTGGCGTCGCGCCCGGTGATGCGGTACTTGTAGAGCGGCGAAACGTCGATGAGACCGGCGGCGTTGCGGATGGCATTGTACTCGTGCTCATGGTGCATCTCGTAGGCGCTGACCGTGTAGTATCCCGACCACTCGCGGTAGTTCAGGCTCTCGCAGAGCGGGAAGGTGCGTTCGTGGAATGCGGTTCCGATCGGCACAGGGCGCTTCTCCTGGACTACGAATGACGACTACACGAATGACGACTACGCGAATGACGTCGCGATTATAAACAACTGCACTACGCTGACCCAGTGCGCGCCGCCCCCGCAGACAAAACCGAGCTTCGTCGGTAGAATGACGATTCGCCTCTGACATCGTAAAAATGCCCAACCAGCATGGCCACTAAGCATGGCCACTAAGCATGGCTACTAAGCATGGCTACTAAGTACGACGCCATCATCATCGGTGGAGGCCACAACGGCCTCGTCACCGCCGCGTACCTCGCGCGCGCGGGTAAGAAGGTGCTCGTGCTGGAGCGCCGCCACGTGCTCGGTGGCGCGGCCGTCACCGAAGAGATCTTCCCCGGGTTCAAGTTCTCCGTCGCTTCGTACGTGGTCTCGCTGCTGCGTCCCGAGATCATCCGCGAGCTCGATCTGCCGCGTCACGGGCTCGAGATCCTGCCACTCGACGGCACTTTCACTCCCATGCCGAACGGCGACCATCTCTGGCGCGTGAACGATCACGGCAAGACGCGGCGCGAGATCGCTCGCCACTCGCGTGTGGACGCCGAGGCTTACGACGAATTCGGCAAGACCATGCTCGACATGTGCCGCTTCGTCAAACCCATCCTCAACATGACGCCGCCGGACCCCACCAAGCTCTCGCCGCGCGATATCGGCAAGCTGCTCTTTCTCGGCAAGCGCTTCCAGGGGCTGAGCTACGAGGACAAGTACAACCAGGTCCAGCTCATGACCATGAGCGCGGTGGACTATCTCGACCAGTGGTTCGAGACGGACGTGCTCAAGGCCACGATGTCCGCCTCCGGCATCATCGGGACCTTCCTGGGTGTGCGTTCGCCGGGTACCGCGTACGTGCTGCTGCACCACTACATGGGTGAGATCGATGGCGCCTTCCGCGCCTGGGGATTCGCCCGCGGCGGCACCGGCGCGATCTCGAACGCCATTGCCGATGCGGCGCGCGAGGCGGGCGTCGAGATCCGCACCGAGGCGCCCATCGCGCGCATCCTGGTGAAGAACGGCAAGGCCATCGGTGTGGCGCTCGCCAATGGCGACGAACTTTTCGCCAGCGTCATCTCCTCGAGCGTCGATCCGCACCTCACCTTCCTGCGCTTCCTCGATCCCAGCCAGTTGCCGCCGGAGTTCCTGGAAGAGGTGCGCCGCTACAAGTTCCGCGGTTCCTCCGGCAAGGTGAACCTCGCGCTCGACGCGCTGCCGGATTTCAAGGCTATCCCCGGCCCGGGCGCGCACTTGCGTGGCGCCATCTCCATCTCGCCGAGCGTGGACTACATGGAGCGCGCCTATGACGACGCCAAGTATGGCCACTACTCGCGCCGTCCTTACATCGACATGGTCATCCCCAGCCTCACTGATCCTTCGGTCGCGCCGCCGGGCAAGCACGTGATGTCTTGCTTCGTGCAGTACGCGCCTTACAAGCTGGCGGAAGGGGATTGGGACGAGCAGCGTGAAGCCTTCGGCGACACCGTGATCGACACCATCGCCGAGCACGCGCCCAACATCCGCAACATCATCGTGGGACGCCAGGTGCTCACGCCGCTCGACCTCGAACGCGAGTTCGGTCTCACCGAGGGCAACATCTTTCAGGGCGAGCTTTCGCTCGAGCAATTGTTCTTCCTGCGTCCGATACCCGGCTGGGCGCAGTACCGCACGCCGATCGACAACCTTTATATGTGCGGCTCGGCCACGCATCCCGGCGGCGGCATCATGGGCGCCCCCGGACGGCTGGCCGCACTCGAGATCCTCAAAGACTTCAAACGCGGAGCTGCCTAGCCATCGCCGACAAGAACATCATCGTCATCGGCGGCGGCCACAACGGCCTTATCACCGCCTTCTACCTCGCCAAGGCCGGGTGGAAGCCGCTCGTGCTCGAGCGTCGCGAGATGGTGGGCGGCGTTGCGGTCACGGAAGAGTTCCATCCCGGATTCAAATGCTCCGCGCTGCTGCACGCCGAAGGCCCGCTGCGTGCCGATATCACGCGCGACATGAACTTGCGGGGTCTCGAGCTGGGCGGCAAAGACATGCTGCGACCCGACCCGCGTCTGGTCGCGCTCTCTCCGGACGGCCGCGCGCTAGCTCTCTACGGCGACACCAAGCGCAGTGCAGAAGCCATCGGGCGATTCTCGCAGAAAGACGCCGGCAAGTATCCCGAGTTCGCACACGTGCTCGCGCAGGTGAGCGCGGTCATCGCAGAAGTGCTCGCGCTCACCCCGCCGGAGATCGATCACCCCTCGGCCGGCGATGCCTGGGGAATGCTGAAGGCGGGAAAGAAGTTCCGCTCGCTCGGCCGCAAGGATATGTTCCGCCTGCTGCGCTGGGGACCGATGGCGGTCGCGGACTTCGTTGCCGAGTTTTGTGAGACCGAACTGCTGCGCGCCGCCATCGCGGCACGCGGCATCTTTGGGACGAACTTCGGTCCCTGGTCCGCCGGCTCGACCATGGCACTCTTGCTGCACGCTGTCGCCGACCCACATCCCGCCGGCCCGGCAGCCTTTCCGCGCGGTGGCATGGGCAGGCTCACCGACGCGCTCGCCGACGCCGCGAAGGCCGCCGGCGCGCAGATCCGCACCGGGGCGCCTGTCGCGCAGATCGTAGTCAAAGACGGTATCGCGCGCGGCGTGGTGCTGACGAATGGCGAAGAAGTCGCCGCTGCTGCCGTGGTCTCGAACGCGGACCCGCGCAACACACTGTTGCGCATGGTCGATCCCATGCATCTCGGTCCCGACTTCATCTCCAAATTGCAGCACTACCGCTGCCGCGGCACCACCGCCAAAGTCAACCTGGCGCTCGGGTCTGAGCCGAAGTTCACCGCGCTCAAGGGGAACGACGCTGGCGCCGGCGCGGTCCGCATCCACATCGGTCCGGAGATCGACTACCTCGAACGCGCCTTTGACGCCTCCAAGTATGGTCGCTTCGCCGAACATCCTTATCTCGACGTCAGCATCCCTTCGCTGCTCGACCCGTCGCTGGCGCCGGCAGGGAAGCATGTGATGTCGGTCATCGTCCACTTTGCGCCGTATAAACTGCGCGAGGGCGATTGGGATTCGCAGCGCGAAGCGTTGGGCGACGCAGTCGTGAAAACACTTGTGGCGTACGCGCCCGAACTGCCCGGCACCATCGAAGCCCGGCAAGTGCTCACGCCACTTGATCTCGAAACCAAGTTCGGATTGACCGGCGGACAGATCTTCCACGGCGAGCTGGCGCTCGATCAGCTTTTCACCATGCGTCCGTTGCTCGGGTGGGCGCGCTATCGCACGCCGGTCGAAGGGCTGTACCTCTGCGGCTCAGGAACGCACCCCGGCAACGGACTCACCGGCGCATCGGGCGCCAACGCCGCGCGCGAGATCCTGAAGCAGCTGCGCTAGGGTTGCAAGCCAAAGATACGGCTCAGTCCGCGGCGACCGATTTCCCGATCGCGCTCTTCAAGTCCTGCGCCAGCAGGCGATGGAACAGGTGCTCACCCGCCTCGCGACGCACCGAGAGCCTACCTGCTCCGTAAGCTCGCGACTTCAATCCGCGCTGCACCGACTCGCAGATGGCGTGGTCTTCATCTTGTATGCGCTCGCTCACGTCCATGCTTTGCTGGTTACGCGCCGCGGCCGCCGCGCTCACGTCCGCAAAGTAGAACTCAAAGACCACCGCCATGCGGTCGATGGCGAGGGGCAGCACCAGGTTGGTGTCGAGGTAGCCCTCGTACCAGTTGAACATCACGTTGGGATAAAGCCAGAAGTAGAGTGCGCGTCCCTGCCGCACCTGCGCCGTCAGCTGCTCGCCGCCGCTGGCGTCTATGGGACTGGATTGCAGGCAGAAGCGCCCCTCGTTCTCGATGGTGTAGTTCTTGTACTCCAGGATGCTGTTCAGCCCCTTGTGCAGATGCGGCACGTGATATCCGCCATCGAGATAGTTGTCGACGAAGACCTTCCAGTTGCACTTCAGCTCGAAGACGCGGCGTCCGGCGAAGTGCAGCTTGTCGAGACGCATCGGCTGGAAGCGCTCGACCATCGCGCCGAGATGCTCCGCGAGCGGCGGCGCGTGCGCGTCGAGCGAGACGAAGACGAACTTCTCCCACGTCTCGGCCCGCGCCGGCGCCAGGCCCGTCTTCTCGCGCTCGAAGCACTGCACCCCGTCGAACTCCGGCACGCCCTTGAGCGTGCCGTCGAGGCCGTAGGTCCAACCGTGATACGGGCAGCGCAGGACGGAAGCCTTTCCCTCCGCTTCCGTCATCACCGCGGCCGCGTGATGGCGGCACACGTTGAAGAATGCGCGTAGTTCGCTATCGCTGCCGCGCACAACAACGACGGGTTCGCCCGCGACCTCCGCAGTGAGGTACTGTCCGGGCTCGACCACCTGTTCCGCGCGTCCGACCATCTGCCAGGTGCGCCCGAAAACGGTTTGCCGCTCCAGCTCGGCAATGCGCTCGTCCGCGTACCACGGGCCGGGAATGGTCGAGGCGCGCTCGAGCGGCGCGGTGTCGTCGTAACTGCGCAGGATCTTTTCTAAGTCAGCGTTCATGCGGATTCGTTATCCGGATACCAGCCTGTAATCCTATCGAGCAGCAGCGCTCTTGGAAAGTGCGGACAACGCAGCGCTACGCGGCCGTCTTCAGTTTCCGCTTGAAATACAAATACGCCGGGATTCCGAGCAACACGATCAGCGTCCCCGCCGCGGCTTCCTTGGGACGCTGGAACACGACCACCCCGCACCAGATCAGCGAGAGCACGATGTAAGCTGCGGGCGCGAACGGATACCAGGTGCAACGATACGGACGCGGCGCATCCGGACGTTTGTGCCGCAGGATGAATACCGCGCCCACGGTGAGCGTGTACATCAGCACGCCGACGAATATCACGTAGGTGTAGAGCTGGTCATAGCGTCCGCTGACAGCAAGCACCGCCGACCATATGCCTTGCGCGATCAGCGCCAGCGACGGCGTGCGGTACTTCGGATGCACGTAGCCCATGGCGCGGAAGAACACGCCATCACGTCCCATGGCGTAGACCACGCGCGCGCCGGCCAGGGTGCATGCCGACGCTGCGCCGAAGCAGCTCACCGCGATCAGTACGCTGACCCAGCGTCCCACCGCCGGCGAGAACAGCGATATCGCCGCGGTGTTCGCGATGGTCGCCTCCGACGCCACGCGCTCGATGGGCAAAGCGTAGAGGTAAACAACGATCATCGAGATGTAGACCGCGCCGACGGCGAGCACGCCCAGCACCAGCGCCAGCGGGATATTCTTCTGCGGATCCTTCACCTCACCCGCGGCGCAGGTGATGTAGTTCCATCCGTCGTAAGCAAAGAACACCGCGATGAGCGCGACGCCGAATCCCTTGAACAGATCGGCGGTGGGCAGGGGGGCTACCGCCGTGAAGTGCGACCACGAGCCGCGTCCGATGGTCACGCCGAGCACCACGAAGATGGCGATGGCGCCGAACTTTGTCCAGGTGGCGATGTTCTGCATCGTGGCCGCGCGGCGCAGTCCGATCACGTTCACCCACGTCAGCACGCCGATGGCGACGATGGCGAGCACGCCCGCGCGCGTGAGGGACCACGAGCCCACGGCGAGCAGTACTTTGTCCGCGCCGTAAGGGATGATGGCCTCGGAATACGCCGCGAAACCGACGGCGAGCGCGGCGATGGTCCCGGAAAAGTTCACCGTGATGACCATCCAGCCGAACAGGAACGCGGCCAGGTCGCCGTAGGCCTCGCGCAGGTAGACATACTGTCCGCCGGAATCGGGATACATCGCGCCCAACTCGGCGAAAGCGAAGCAGGCCAGCAGCGTGATGGCGCCGCCCACCACCCACACCGCGATCAGCCACAGCGGATGCGGCAACGGCGCGGCCGTGTCTTTTACCGCCAGGAAGATGGCCGAGCCGATGATGCCGCCCACGAGCAGCAGGACGGAATCCACCAGCGTGAGTCCGCGGACCAGCGTGGGCTGCTGGCCTTCTCCTGATGCCTGCGATTTCGAGTCAGCGGCGTGGGCGGCTCCGGTCATCCTTTATCCCATCCCCAGGTCGGCGGCGGCCTCGAGTGGTGTGCCGCAGACGCGGCAGATCACCGCGGAGCAGTCGCCGCACGTCAGTGGATCGGTGACCTCGCGCGCGCACTTGGGACAATAGAGCGTGTCCAGCACCGCAGGGCGTTCTTTAGGGACCTCGGCGGGAGGTTCAGGCATGCGCGCGAATGTAGCACGGCGAAGCCTCCGCAGGAAAAGCAGATTCCTCGCCCGCCACGGCGGGCTCGGAATGACAAGCGTGAACTCTTACAATAGGCCGATGACCATCGACGAGCAGATGCAGAAGGAGTTCAACGACTGGGCCGCTGCCGGGCGCGGCGAGGAGATGGAGCGCCACCACGCGTCCATCGTCGAGCAGACGCTGCGGCTGATGGACCTGCGTCCCGGCGAGCGCGTGCTCGATATGGGATGCGGCGCCGGCTGGGCCACGCGCATCCTGGCGCGCATGGTCGGTGACGGTCCGCAGGGACACGGCCAGGTCATCGGCGTGGATATCTCCGACGAGATGATCCGCCGCGCTCGCGCCACTTCCACCGAGTTCGACAACGTGATGTTCGTCTGGGGAAGCGCGCACCAGCTTCCCTGGGAAGAGAACTTCTTCGACAAAGTGCTCTCCGTCGAGAGCTTCTACTACTACGCCGACCAGGACCGCGCCGCCCACGAACTGTTTCGCGTGATGGCGCCCAAGGGCCGCCTCTTCATCCTCATCAACCTATATAAGGAGAACCCACACTCGCTGCGCTGGGTGGAGGCGCTGAACGTCCCGGTGCAGGCGCGCTCCGAGCAGGACTACGTGGAGCTGCTGCGCGCGCACGCCTTCGAGAACGTGGCTGCGCGGCACGTCCCCGACCTCTCGCCCACGCCCGACGAATATTCCGGCAAGTGGTTCAAGAACGCGGAAGAGTTGCGCGACTTCAAGCAGATCGGCGCGCTGCTGCTGACGGCCGAAAAGCCGAACGTGCGGTCGTCCGCGCCGCCGTATCAGATTTACTAGAACCGATCTACGGAAGGGCTGTCCGGCTTTAGTGTTTCCGCATCGCCATCGGGATATACCCCTACCCCCCGGGGGTGGGGGTATTTGTCTTTAGAACCATCAGGTTACGGATCGGGACACCCGATGAGCGATCGGGTATCCCGATTGCTCGAAACCACCGCGGGGATTGGGTTACCCCCTCCCCCCTCCCATTCTTGCCCATTTCCGTTTGAAGTCATCACGTTACGGATTGGGTAACCCAATGAAGGATTGGGTTACCCAATGGCTTGGCTGGGTTCAAGTTTTCAAAGAGCGCGACGCCTTTCTGGAAAGCACCGGTGGAGTAGGCACGTTTCAGTGGGCACACCCCGCCATGTCCAGTATGCGCCAACGGGAGGGGTAAACCGGAAAACTATCTTGTGACTTTATCGTTAAGCGATTCAGTGGGTTAGGGAGAAATCGGGGCGGAGAGGGGCTTGACAAGATTTTTTCCTAGGGCTCCTCTGAAACCTCGACCGTGTTGCCCTCGCCGTCGCGAAGTTCAAAGAACTTCGGGTCGTCGCCTTGTATTGGGCCCGCGACCACTCCACGCTCGAGCAACCCCTGATAAGCCTTTTTGATGTTGCCGGTGAAGATCACCGGCACGGGGTAGCTGTTCTGGTCGCGCGCTTTCGGGGAGAGGCAGATGGCCGGCTCGTCGTCTCCCGGAAATTGCAGTGCGACACAATCCGCGCTGTCATCCCAGCTACCCGGCACGGGCACACGACGGCAGTCGAACGCCTTCTCCCACCAAGTCGCCGCTAACCCCGGGTCGGCACACGCACCCACGATCGCGTCGGCATGAAAGAGAGACATAGCACCTCACTGCGTCGAACTATAATCGCGTTCCATGTGACTTGGGTGGGAGATTCTAGCGCCTGGCATCCACTCAGAAGGACGGGACCATGAACGACGACAAAGAGATCGAAGTCTTATGTAAGGGCGGCTGTGGAACGACGTTCAAAACTTTCCTCACAGAGATGAAAGAGCAGAACACCAAGGCCGTTTGTCCAAAATGTGGGAAGGTCCACGATTACGATCCGTCGGCGCAGGCAGGGAAGGACCGCCCGCCAAAGCCCTGAAACGACGCACGGCACCGTACGGACAGTTCACGTAAGAGATGGAAGAGGAGACAACATGCGCAAAGTAGTCTTTGCACTCGCGATCGTGCTGGTGGCGGCGTTGGCCGCGGCGTCGGACAAGAGCGACGCGGTCGCGGCGGTCCACCAGTTCGCCGACGGCTTCAACCAGGGTGACGTCGCCTCGGCGCTCGCGACCTGTGCCTCGCCAGCCTCCATCGTCGACGAGTTTCCGCCCTACGCGTGGCAAGGCCCGAAAGCCTGCGCCGACTGGGCGCATGACTATGACGCCGACGCCAAGAAAAACGGCATCACCGACGGCAAGGTCACGCTCGGCAAACCGTGGCATGTCGACGTCAGCGGCGACCGCGCTTACGTCGTGATGCCGGCGAAGTACAGTTTCAAGCAGAAAGGAAAGCGCGCCACCGAGCCTGCCTCGATTCTCACCGTAGCCCTGCAGAAGGGCACTGCCGGCTGGCGCATCACCGGCTGGGCTTGGAGCAAGCGCTAGACACCCCGTTTGACTTGGCTAAATGGCGCGAACGCACGCTCGCGGGTGCTCATCCGTTGCGAAGGGAAAGCATGGCGCATCACGGAATCATCGCAACCATTCTGCTGCTGGCCCTTTCGGCCGCTGCACAGACTGCGCATCCGACCTTTACGGATGAAGTTGGAAATTTCGGCGTCCGCCGCGACGCTCGCGTGTGGCCACTACCGGAGACGATCACGAGAGATCTCCGCTCGCCTGACGATCGAGTGCGATTAGGCGCGCTCGACTTGGTTGGATTGACGGATAAGCAGGCCCACTCCGCGACTTGGGGACGGACTTCGCCCGCCACAGTGACCGGTCGAAAAGTCGTATCCCCCGACCAAGTCACCCTTACCTATGCGTCGCTGGGTGCCGATGCGACTCAGTATGCGATCTTGGCCGTCTTCCTATACGAGAGCCAATTGACCTTCGCCGCCGTCGCAGCGCCGACGCCGCAAGGCGGTTGGAGACGCATCGCAACATTCGACTGCTGGTGCAAATACGAGATGGTCTTGGCGAAGGATGTCCTGAGCGAGTTCGTGAGCCTCCAGCTCGCGCCGGTGTGGACCTCGCCCGGACCACAACGTTTTGAGTTGGTACTACGTGCGAGTGGAGGCGGTACGGGGATCTACGTGATGAACGAAGCGCACTTCCGCGTGTTTAACGGGGAACTGCGTCGTGTCATGGATTTCGTATCCCGCTCGCGCTCGTGCGTGCAGACCGGTCCGCCGCCACGAACCTGTACCCTGCAAGTCGGTTGGTTTGTGCCAGCCTCTGTCGATGGCCGGAGTGCTCGCGTGCTGGTCCAGGGTCAAGGGCAGTACTTTGCAGGGAAGATGGCTGACGCGGAGCACAATGCCCCCGGATTGGAGAATCGGAGCCTACGAAGTAGGACGTGTCGCACGTATGTCTGGAATGATTCTGCCTTTCGTTATGAACCAGGAAGCGCCGCATCCCCCTGCACAGCACAAGCGGCCGAGGTTGGGCACGTCCCTTGAGACGTTTGACTTGGCTGCGCGCCGCTCTCTAGACTAGCGTGTTCATCAGGAGACGCATGGGCTGGCTGCAAAACAAGTTCGAGAAGAACTTCCTCATCACCACGGTGGACTACGTGTTCAACTGGGCGCGCAAGTCGGCGCTCTGGCCGATGACGTTTGGGCTGGCCTGCTGCGCCATCGAGATGATCGCCAGCTCCACCGCGCGCTTCGACATCGCGCGCTTTGGCGCGGAGGTGTTTCGTCCCAGCCCGCGGCAGAGTGACCTGATGATCGTTGCCGGCACGGTGACGCTGAAGATGGCGCCGGTGGTGAAGCGCATCTACGACCAGATGCCCGACCCGAAGTGGGTGATCTCGATGGGCGCGTGCTCCTCCGTCGGCGGCCCGTTCAATACCTACGCCGTGTTGCAGGGCGTGGACCGCATCGTCCCCACCGATGTCTACGTGATCGGATGTCCGCCGCGGCCCGAAAATCTCTTCTACGCGCTGCTCAAGTTGCAGGACAAGATCGACTCCATGTCGCTGGCCAAGAAGCCGACCGAAGTCCGCTTGACCGACCACATGGCGGCGGACTTCAAGCGGCAAGTCATGATCGCGCAGACGCTGCAGCCGAAGTAGTTCTCAGTTCCCAGTTCTCGGTTCTCAGGAGCGATGGCAGAGTTCCGCAAACTCGCGAGCACGGCCGAGCTTCCCGCGGAGAACCGCGCCAAGGAATTCTCCCTCGACGGCAAGATGATCTGCGTGGCCAACGTGGGCGGCGTGATCTCGGCGATGGACAATGTCTGCATCCACCGCGGCGGTCCACTCGGCACCGGCGTGGTCCTGGAAGGCAAGGTCGTATGCCCGTGGCACGGCTGGGCCTACGATCCGCAGACCGGCGCCGTCGCACACAATCCGGAGTTGAAGACGGCGGTCTATCCCATCAAGGTCGAAGGCGACGACGTAATGATCGAGGTCTGATTTTCACTTCACTCACGATACGAAGGGTCATGCTGAGTGACCGAGGGGCCCCGCCGCTTTCTCCAGGCGGGGTATCAGTCGCGAAGCATCTTGGTTTGGGCGATGCCGACACTGTAAGCTGCCCGCCATGAGCCCGGTCACGCACTTCCTGGTTGGCTGGATGGTGGCCAACATTCCGCCCGCCAGCGGCCCGCACGCCATCGGACGCCGCGAGCGCGCAGCCATCGCTCTCGCCGGTGTTGCGCCTGACCTCGACGGACTCGGCGCCATCCCCGAAGTGCTAACCAAGCACAGCGCGCATCCGCTGCTCTGGTTCACTGACTACCACCACGTTCTCGGACACAACTTAGCGTTCGCGCTCCTTGTTGTGGCCGTCTGCTTCGCGGTCGCGCGCGAGCGACGCTGGCTGACTGCGCTGCTGGCGTTCGCGAGCTTCCATCTGCATCTGCTCGGCGACCTGGTCGGCGCGCGCGGGCCAGACGGATATCAGTGGCCGGTCCCGTACCTCGCGCCCTTCTCCGATCGTTGGACGTGGACATGGCACGGACAATGGGCACTCAACGCCTGGCCCAACTTTGCCATCACCGGCGTGGGCCTGCTGCTCACGTTCTATTTGGCGTGGCGGCGGGGTTTTTCTCCCATTGAGATGGTTTCGCCGCGCGCCGACCGCGCCTTTATCGCCGCGCTGCGCGCGCGTTTTCCGCTGGCCGTCACCCGTTAGTGGTATCTTGTTGCCCGCAATGTCGGCTCGACTCTTCCGCCAGGAGACCTCCATGCCAAACCTGATCCGCCGTATTGCCGCCGTAGTGATGTCGTGTGCGTTTGCCGGCGCCGCCTATGGCGCCGACCTGAAGATCACCACCCGCAACACGATGGCGGGGAATTCCAGCGAGGGCACCACATACATCAAGGGCATGCGCCAGCGCACCGAGATGCAGATGGGCCCGATGCAGCAGGTGACCATCACGCAATGCGACCGGCGCCAGATCCTTACGCTGAGTGACGCCTGCCGCACCTACATGGTCGCGCCCATGGACGACGACAGCACCGGCACCGCGCCGCGGTCTTCGAATAACGCCGCTTCCAACAACGCGCAGCGCGACACTGGACCGCCGCGCCAGGGCGGCACCCTGACCCTTAACACCAGTTCGGCCGCGACCGGCGAGACGCAGAAGATGTTTGGCTACACCGCGCGCCGCATCCGCAGCACCATGACCATGAATTCGAGCCCCGACGCCTGCAACCCGGCCAACATGAAGATGGAATCCGATGGCTGGTATGCCGACTTTTCCGGTGGCGGACTGAGCTGCTCGGCCACACCGCGTCCGGGCGGCGGCAATATGGGCCGCGTGCGTCCTGATTGCCAGGACCGCGTCCGCTACACCGGCGGCGGCATGCGCAACCTCGGCTATCCCATGAAGCTCACCACCACCATGACCGACGCGCAAGGTAACACCTACACCAGCACGCAAGAGACGACGGAGCTTTCGCGTGCGACGCTCGATCCCGCGCTCTTCGATGTGCCCGCGGGCTACCGCCAGGTGGATAGCTACCAGGGACTGATGTGCCAAGAGGCGATGAGCGGCATGGGCAGTGCCAGTCGCCCGCCCCCATCGCGTCAGGACGACCAGATGCAGGGCCACCGCCGTGGCGGGCGGGGCCCGCTCTGCGTCGCGCCGGTGCTCAACCAGACTTCTACTTCAGTGGATAACGAAACCTGGCGCGATACGCTGATCACCGAACTTCAGCGCGTCCGGGTGGAGTCGGTGAAGCTCGATGCGCAGAACCAGTTCGACCTGCGCGCCGAAGCTGCGGCCAAGGGATGCCATTACGTGCTCTATACCGACGTGACGGAGTTGCAACAGCCATCTGGAGCACGCCGCCGGGCACGCGCCGCCGGCGCGGGCGCTGGCGCTAATCCTGCCAACAACTATCGCTCGTCGTTGCACGTGCAGTTGCAGCCGACGGATGATTTCATGCCCCGGCTCGACGTCACCACCAACGGTACCGGCAGCAACCTGGATACCGCGGGCGAGGGCGCACTGCGCTCCGAAGCGCAGCAGGTCGCAACCGAGCTGAGCAAGCCGAGATAGCTGCTACAACGCAAAGG
>JALYLW010000006.1 GCA_030774055.1 Acidobacteriota bacterium | reverse complement strand
AGGCGGGACCGCCGCTTCACGAACCAAGCGCCTAGTGCCGCTGCTCCATCGCCACGTAGGCCGCCGGATACTTCGGCCCGATATACTCCGCCCGCGGACGGATCAACCGGTTGTCATCCAGCTGTTCGATCACGTGCGCCGTCCATCCCGAGATGCGCGAGACCGCAAAGATCGGCGTGAACAGGTCGATGTCGATCCCCAGCGTCGTATACGTCGACGCCGAATAGAAATCCACGTTCGCGTTCAGCTTCTTTTCTTTATTGATGTACAGCTCGATCGCGCGCGACATCTCGAACCACTTCGGGTTCCCACTGGATTTCCCCAGGTCCTCACTCATCTTCCGCAGATGCGTCGCCCGCGGGTCCTCGGTGTGATAAACGCGATGCCCGAAGCCGGGGATCTTTTTCTTTTGCTCGAGCTGTTCTTTCACCCACTCCGTCGCATCTTTCTTCTGCTTTTCGATGGAGAACAGCAACCGCATCACCGCTTCATTCGCGCCGCCGTGCAGCGGTCCCTTCAGCGCTCCGATGGCCCCAGTGATGGCCGAGTGCACGTCGCTCAGCGTCGCCGCGATCACCCTGGCCGCAAACGTCGACGCATTCAGCTCGTGGTCCGCATGCAGGATGAGCGCGATGTCCAGCGCCTTGTCCGCCGTCTGCGACGGCTTCTCCCCGTTCAGCATCCACAGGAAATTCCCCGCGTGTGAAAGCGTCTGGTCCGGCTCGACGATGTCCTTCCCCTTGCGGATGCGGTCGTAGGCCGCCACCACCATCGCGATCTGCGAGGTCAGCCGCAGGCTCTTGCGCACGTTCGCGTCGTGGTCGTTGTTGTTCTCGTCCGGATCGTAAAAACTCAGCGCGCTCACCACCGTGCGCAGCACTTCCATCGGCAGCGCGTGCTTGGGATACTTGCGCATCATCTCGTAGATGGCGGGATCGATCTTGCGCTCCACCGCCAGCTTGCGCTTCAAGTCGTCAAGCTCACCCTGTTTCGGCAGCGTCCCATGCCACAGCAGGTAGCAAGTCTCTTCAAAGGTCGAGTGGTCGGCCAGTTCGTGGATGTCGATGCCGCGATACGCGAGCACACCTTTGATCCCGTCGATGTAACAGATGCTCGATTCTCCGGCTACAACGTCCTCCAAACCTTTCTTGGGGACTGGTGGCGTCGTGGTAGACATGGCTCTCCCTTTCTGGTGATTAACCGACATTTATACTCTATCCCCCATACCCATTTCCAACCTGTCCCTGTCATTCGTCATTCGACATTCGTCATTCGCCCTTCTCGTGTCTCCGTGCCTCCGTGGTGGATTTTGCTCTTCGGCCCCGGTTTCAATTACCAAATTACCCGATTGTCAAATTACAGATGCTAGACTCATCGGTTGCTCACTCTACCCTGGAAGGCTTCTGCCATGACCTCCCTGCTCAAACGCCTCTCGGCCTTGTTCTGTCTCGTCGCCCTGTTCGCCGCTTACGCGCCCGCCGACGAAGGCATGTGGCTGTTCAACGTCCCCCCGAAGGCGAAGATCAAGAAGAAGTATGGATTCACCCTCACCCAGCCCTGGCTCGACCATCTTCGGCTGTCGTCGGTCCGCTTCAATAACGGAGGCTCCGGCTCGTTCGTCTCCGCCGACGGCCTCGCCTTCACCAACCATCACGTCGGCGCCGACTGTCTGAGCAAAGCCTCGACCGCCGGCAAGGACTACATCAAGACCGGCTTCTACGCCAAGTCGCAGGCGGAAGAGGTGAAGTGTCCCGACCTCGAGCTCAACCAGCTGCTCGCCATCACCGACGTCACCACCAAGGTCAACGCCGGCGCCAGACCGGGCATGTCCACCGCCGACCTGGCCAAGGCGCAGCGCGCCGCCATGTCGGCCATCGAGTCCGAGTGCGCCGACGCGAAGAACAATATCCGTTGTGACGTGGTCACCTTCTACTCCGGCGGACAATTCCATCTCTACAAGTACAAGAAGTTCACCGACGTCCGCATCGTCTTCGCGCCCGAGTTCGGCATCGCTTTCTTTGGCGGCGATCCGGATAATTTCGAGTACCCGCGCTACGACCTCGACATCACCTTCTTCCGTGTCTATGAGAACGATAAGCCGACACACCTCGACGATTACTTGAAGTGGTCGAAGACTGGCGTCAAGGATGGCGATCTCGTCTTCGTCTCCGGCCATCCCGGCTCCACCGGACGCCTCAACACCACCACCCAGCTCGAGTTCCTGCGCGACGTCAGCTACCCATGGCGCATCGATCTCTACGCCCGTCTCATCCCCAAGCTCAAAGACTTCGCTTCCAAGTCGGACGAGAACCATCGCATCGCCCAGGAAGATATCTTCGGCTTCGAGAACTCGCAGAAGGCCATCAAGGGATACCAATCCGGCCTGACCGACCCGGATGCCACGGCCAAAAAGGCCATGGCCGAAACAAAGATGCGCGCCAACATCGACGCGGATCCGAAGCAGAAAGCCGAGTTCGGCGGTGCTTGGGACGAGATCGCGAAAGCCATGCAGGTGCAGCGCGATATCTTCTTCCCGCTGCAATACATCGAGCGCGGCTCGGGCTTCCGCAGCGATCTTTCTGCCAAGGCGCACGACCTCGTCCGCCTCGCCGCCGAGAAACAAAAACCGAACGCCGAACGCCTGCGCGAGTATCGCGAGTCAGCGCTTCCTTCCTTGGAACAAGAGCTGCTCTCCACCGCTCCGCTCTACAAATCGCTCGACATCGTCACGCTCTCCGACGCCCTTGCAGACATGCAGCAGCGTCTCGGCCCCAGCGACCCCACCGTCAAGCGCGCGCTCAATGGCAAGTCGCCCGACGACGCCGCCGCTTACTACATCAACGGTACCCATCTCGACGATGTTGCTGTCCGCAAGCAGCTCTATGAAGGTGGCGCCGCCGCCATCGCCAAGTCTCGCGACCCACTCATCGTCCTCTGGCGCGACATCGATCCTGCCGCGCGCGCCGTCCGGAAGCGCTTTGACGACGAGGTCGACGCTGTCGTCCGCCGCAACGGTGCGCTCATCTCCAAGGCCCGCTTCGCCTCCGGCGGCCTCGACCTCTATCCCGACGCCACCTTCACCCTCCGCCTCAGCTACGGCGCCATCAAAGGCTTTGTCGAAGACGGACGCGGTGACGTCGCCAAGAAAGGCGAGCGCGTCCCCGCCTTCACCACCATGGCCGGCGCTTACAAGCATGCTGCCGCCCACGGCAACAAAGATCCCTACCAGCTGCCGGATTCATGGATGAAGGCGGAGAAGATGATCAACGGCGCTACGCCCTTGAACTCCGTCTCCACCCCAGACATCATCGGCGGCAACTCCGGATCGCCCGTCGTCAATCGCGCCGGCGAAGTGGTGGGTATCATCTTCGACGGCAACATCCAGTCCCTGCCCTGGAACTTCCAGTATGAGGACCAGATCGGACGCTCCGTCTCCGTCGACTCGCGCGGCATCATGGAGGCCCTGCGCAACGTCTACACCGCGACGGACCTCGCCAACGAACTCTCCACCGGCCACCACGGCGGCGCAGCAACAGCGAAGAAACCGGCCGCCAAGAAAGACATGAAGAAGTAGCGCCGGCGTCTCGCCGGCTGTAGCGCCGGCGTCCCGCCGGCTGTAGCAGCTGGCGTCTCGCAGCTGTAGCTGCGGCGTCCCGCCGCCGCTCGACAGAAACACGTAGGGGCAGGCGCCCTCGTCTGCCCCATTTCTCTTGATTGTCATTCCGAGCGAAGCGCGAACGTCAGTGAGCGCGAGTCGAGGAACCCCTATCGCAACCTCAACTCTTTGCGGGGTCATCCCGAGGAGGACGAGGGACCTGACGACGTCGTCCGCACCCGCACCCCGGTCGCGGCAGAAGCCTCACTCCGGCCAAATAGACGCAGCCGTCTTCGACAATATCTGCTCCTTCGCCGCATCACTGATCGCCAACCCGCGAAAGTCCGCCAGGTTCCGCTCGATGTCCGGGATCCCCGGCCCCGGCCAATCCGTCCCAAACAATGTCTTCGCGGCTATCTCTTCCAAACGGGGGAAATACCGCAGCAGGCTCTTCGGCGGTATCCCTGAGATATCCAGAAACACGTTCGGATGCCGCCGCACCAGGAAGAATGCCGTCTCCATCCACAGCGGACGTCCTCCGTGCGCCAGCAATATCTTCAACTGGGGGAAATCGACGGCCACATCGTCCACGTAGATCGGGTCGCCGAACTTATTGCGCGCGCCGGGAAAGATCGACGTCCCGGTGTGGAACATCACCGGGATCCCATTCGCCTCCGCCGCGCGATAGATGATCTCGAGCTCCGTCACGCCATTGAGGTAGTCGTTGGGATAAAGCAACTGGTGTGGCGGATGCACCTTCAGCATCCGTATCCCGAGGCGCACGATCTGCTCCATGTCGGCGAGCACGTTCTGCGTGTGTCGCGGATGCACGCTGCCGCACGGTATCAGCCGCTTCGGCGCGGCTTTGACGTATTCGGCGATGAAAGTGTTCACCTCGGCGGTGAAACCCATCACCTCGGGCGCCACGTAATTGATGAGCATTGCGCGGTCCACGCCGATGCTATCGAGATGCTTGAGGAAGACGGCGGGCGATTCGCAGCACCGGATCACAAAGTCGAAGTCGGCGCGCTTGCGCTTCATCGCCGCCAGCGCTTCCGGCTTGAACAGCTTCCACGGCTGTATGTGTACGTGACAGTCAGTGATCATCGGTCCGTTTCACAACGGCCGACCAGTATAGAGG
>JALYLW010000005.1 GCA_030774055.1 Acidobacteriota bacterium | reverse complement strand
CATCATTGAAGGGTCATGCTGAGGAGCGTCGCGAGCAAGCGCTTTTTCCGGCTCGCGAGCAGCGACGAAGCATCTTAGGTTTTTCTTTTCCCCGCCAAAGGCTTACGCTTGCAAGTCGCATCCATTCGTCCGTTCTCCTAGCAGGAGATTCCCAACATGAAGAACCTCGCGCTTTCGCTCGTCGCCACATTCATCCTTGCCACCGCCGTCCTCGCGCAGGAACATCCCACACTCACCGCGCAGGCCAACAGCGTATACGTGGGCGCGGACGGAAAGTTTGAAGCCGATCCCGACACCGCCATCCTCAGCTTCAGCATCAATCCGCAGGAAGACACCTCCAAGGCTGCCTACACCAAGGCCGCGAATGCCGCCGAGCAGGTGCGCCAGATATTGCGCGCGAATGGCGTGGACCCCAAGTCGGCCGCGATGGGCTTCCTCTCCGTGCAGCCGATGTACGACTACCGAAAGCCGACGCACAAACTCATCGGATACCGCGTGAGCACCACCATCACGGTGAAACTGAAACAGAAAGACTTCGACAAGATCGGTCCGCTCACCCAGCAACTCGCCGAGATCGAGACCGCCTCCGGACAGAACCTCGGCTACGAACTCAATGACATGGAAGCCGCCAAGAAGAAAGCCGTAGAGGACGCCTTCGCCAAGGCACGCAACAGCGCGAGCGCGTTAGCGGTCGCCGGCGGACGTTCGCTCGCCGAACTCATCTACGCTTCGGTGGACGTGAACGAGCCAGTCCGCATCATGACTACGAACGGCCGGATGCAGACCATGAAAGCGATGGGAGCCGAAGCCGCGCCCGTGACCGAAGGCTTCAGCGCGCAGCGCATCACCGTGACCGCCCACGTCAACGCGCTATTCGGGATGAAGTGAGTCCTCTCACCTATACAGCAGATACTTCGCGCGCACTTTGATGAACGCCTCGAGCGCCTCGCGCCAGTCTTCCGCGATGCGTCGTGGATCGTCGCCGCGCGCGACCGCGTCATACACGCCCTGATTCACCAGGATGTCCGCCATCCTCTCCGCCTTCCAGTCCTTGGGATACAGCTTGCGCAGTGCCACCGCCAGCTCGATGCCGAGTTCGGGAGCATCGAGTGCGTTGCGCTGCGTCACGATCAGGTTCACGCCATGGCACAGCTCACCTTTGAACTTGGCGTCACCGGGCGTGAAGTCGACGGCAACGAAGCGGACTCCCGATAGCTCGCGCGCGTTCAGGTAGGCGGCCAGCTCACGCGCGTTGATCCACGGCGCCCCCATCACTTCGAAAGGCGTGCCCGTCCCTCGCCCCACGGAAACGTTGGTTCCCTCGATCAGCGCCACTCCCGGATACAGCGTCGCCTGGTTGACACTGCGCAGGTTGGGCGACGGATCCACCCAAGCCACGCCGGTGGCGTCGAACCAGTCGCCGCGCTGCCAGCCCTGCATCGCGACCACGGTAAGCTTCGCGCCGAGTTTCCGTTCGCCGTTGTACATCTGCGCCAGCTCGCCGATGGTCATGCCGTGGCGCACCGGGACGTCCACATAATTGATGAGCCGTTGCGGACCACCCTGCGCCATCGGCCCCTGCACGAACGAGCCGGTCACCGGATTCGGACGATCGAGCACCACGACCTCGGTGCCGGCCAGCGCCGCCGCTTCCAGCACATAGCCGAGCGTGACCTCGTAACTGTAGAAGCGCGCGCCTGCGTCTTGAATGTCATACACGATGATGTCGATGCCTTTGAGCAACTCCGGCGGCACGCGCCCGCGGCGTCCCTTGCGATACAGGCTGTAGACGGTCGCGCCGGTCGCCGGATCCACCGTGTCGGGCACCTCCTCGGTATCGAGGTTGCCGAAGAGGCCGTGTTCCGGACTGAATATCGCCGCCAGCTTCACGCCGTCGGCGTGCGCGATGGCGTCCACCGTGCGCCGGCCATTGCTGTCGAGCCCGGTTTGATTGGTGAAGACGGCGACGTTGCGCGGGTGATCCTTGTTGGGATGAAGCGCGGCAAATCCCGACTGCTCGAGCACATCGATGCCGAGCCTCACGCTGCCGTTGCGGTCGGAGAGCCGGCGCACGCCCGCCATGGTCTCGTTGTAGCCGGTGATGCCCGCAAGCTTGCCCCGCTCTTCTTCCCGGAAGTCGAGGTTGAGCGCCGCCGCCACCGCTGTCGCCACGCGCGTGCGCAGTGAAGGGACGAAGTTTCCCATCTTCGGATCGATCCGGTTCGTCAGCACGATGATGTACGTCCTGCTATACGGGTCGATCCACAGCGACGTCCCGGCCCAACCCGTGTGTCCGTAGCTGCCGATGGGCAGCAGCTCGCCGCGGTTCGAGGAGTACGGCGAATCGATGTCCCACCCCAGCCCGCGCAGCACGGTGGCATTCGCGGGCTGCTGCGGTGTGGTCATCTTCTCGATGATGGCAGCGCTCAGCAGCTTCTTGTCTTTATCCAGCATCGCCTGCGCGAAGCGCGCAAGATCGTCGGCGGTCGAGAACAGTCCCGCGTGTCCGGCGACGCCGCCCATGCGACGCGCGGTCGGATCGTTGACCACGCCGCGCAGGATCACGCCGTCAGACTCCGTCGGCGCGATGCGCGCGCGCCACTCCGCCGGCGGCAGGAAGCGCGTGTGCTTCATCCCCAGGGGCTGGTAGAAATGCGCGTCGGCATATTGCGGCAGCGGCATCCTGGCGACGCGCGCGACCAGCTCGCCCAGCAGGATGTAATTGATGTCGCTGTAGACAAAGCGCGCTCCCGGCGGATCCGTCGGCGTCTCCGCGCACGCCAGCCTGATGGCCGTGTCGTAGCCTGACCACTGCGGCCGCAGGTCGAGATCGGGTGCGAGCCCGGAAAAGTGCGTGAGCAGTTGCCGGATGGTGATGTCGTCCTTGCCATTCGCAGCACACTCGGGAAGATAGCGGGATATCGGATCGTTGAGGCGGATCTGGCCGAGTTCCAGCATCCGCATGACCGAGGGCGCCGTGGCCAGCGGCTTCGTCAGCGACGCCATGTCGAATATGGTGTCGGTCGTCATCTCGGGGGCGTTGCCGCCGAAGCTTCTTCGGCCAAATGACTTCCGGTAAATGATCTCGCCGTCGTGCCCGATGAGGACGACCGCACCGGGGATCTGCGAGGCACGCACCGCGTCTTCGAGCACGCGATCGACAACGGCGAGTCGCTCAGACTTGATCTCGCGGGGCGCTTCTTCTTTAGCGTTCTGCGCCGCTGCCTTCGTTAGCAGAAATAAAACGAAGACGAGCGCCGGCGCGAGCAGCCGGACGATCAGGTGGCGCGGCTTGTGACGGAGGGACAATTGAGAGCAGGTTCTACGCTGTGTTATAACGCGAGCCAGCCGACTCCAACAAGCCGAGTCCACGATCTCAACTCCAACAAGGCGTTCCCTTCTGACCACCGCCAACCCATCCTCAACCGCGCTGGTTGCCGCATACGAAGATCAAGACCGGGTCTTCGCGCCAGCCTGGCAGGTGCTCGACCAGGCCGTCGCCGCGAAAGCTTTTCCCGGCGCGGCCGTTGCCATCACGCACCAGGGGAAGCTGGTCGCGCTCAAGGGACTCGGCGGGTTCACCTATGACGCGAACGCGCCTCGCGTCCAGGCCGACACTATCTATGACCTCGCGTCGGTCTCGAAGGTGGTTGCGACCACGGCGATGGCGATGCTCTTGTACGAGCGCGGCGTGCTGGAGCTGGAAGCGCCGGTGGTAAGCGTGGTACCCGAGTTTGCGGCGGACGACGCCCGCCGCAAACAAGTCACGCTGGCGCAGCTC
>JALYLW010000004.1 GCA_030774055.1 Acidobacteriota bacterium | reverse complement strand
GTATAAGGCCTTGCGGCGCCAGCGATGGGTCACCGCAGCCCGGTTCGCACGGCGTAAAGCACGAGGTAGAGGAGCACCAGAAGAAGGTAGGAAATCCAGACGGCTCTGCCGTGGGTGATGGGCTTCTTCAAGGGAGTGGAGCGCGAGACAAGCGATCGGGTCCATTTAGCGAGGATCATTCCCGCTGGCTAGACTTCTGGTCGTTGTCGGGCTCCTGCACGCGGCGCACGGTCACGATGTAGGTGACCGTGTCCCACGCGTTGTGAATGCCGACAAAGAGCAGCAGCAGCGCGGCCGCGCCGATCCCGAAGAGTGCCTGCTCCGTACGCCGTGAGAGCAGCGCAGCGGCCGTGGCGAGCGCGGCATAGGCGAGCGCGGGCAAGATGACGTGGAACATCCAGTCCTCGAAGACGGGAGCGTAACCGGTCTGGCGGCGGGCTCGGCGCAGGATGATGAGCGTGTAGACGAGGCCGAGCGCACCGCCTGTCCCGAACAGCACGGCAGGAAGCGCCAGCCGATGCCACGGCGCCGAGACGATCCCAGAGAGCAAAAGCACGGTGCCGAAGTGGACGATGGTGGGCGTGGCAAAGGCATCGATCTCGCGGCTGGTGCTATGCGACCGGAGATCGGCGATCAGCGCGATCACCACGAACTGCAGCCCGATGAGCGCAGCCGCGGACGACCCCATGATGACGTAGTAGCTTTCCCACTCCGCGAACAGCGCCACACACCCCCGTGAAGAAAGGATTGGAGCGGGAGACGGGGATCGAACCCGCGACATCCAGCTTGGGAAGCTGGCGTTCTACCGCTGAACTACTCCCGCTCGCGGTCGGACTTCGTACAGTCTAGCAAAGTGAAGGCGGACGAGCCTCGCCCGCCTCCTCTCGTTTTCCCTTAGTCGGAACTATCCTGTAGCGACTTCAGTTTCACGTGCCCCACGGACTGCGCCACGCTCGAGGCGCCGGTGGGGATCTTCGAACCGTGCGGCCACAGGTCGAAGATGAGCCCGTCGGTGTGCATCACGATGCCGGCGATCTTGGCCTGATCTTCGGGACCGACGTCGAGCACCTGCACGCGCTTGGTGGCGATCTCTTGCTTGTGGTCGTGCCAGTCGCGGTTCCACTGCTTCAATGTAAGGACGCCGCCGCGCGTGACCTTCTTGCCGATGATGTACTCGATCTGCGTGAGTGGCGCGTTGGCGTCGGTGGAGTTGTAGATCTGGCACTGGATGATGGGCTCGTCCGGGGAGATGACTTTGCAGTAGTGATGGAACGGGCCCATCTCCTTGCCTTTGACGACGTGCGGCGCGAGCACGTGGATGTTGTAGCCGTCGGTGGGCTTCACGGCCACGGCGGACGAGGCCGGTCCTGACTGCTGCGCGCTGACGGCATAGATGGCGAGCAGGCCGATGAGCGTGAGGCCGAGGAGCTTGCTTCCGGGCGTCGTTAAACGGATGGGGAAACGCATTGTGGGACCTCCGGCGAGGATTGTAGCGACGGAATGTTACCGCCACGCGCGCGGCAGTCAAAGCGAAAGAGTCAAAGCGAAAGAGTGAAAGCGAAAGCGGCGAACCCGCAGGAGGGTCGCCTATAATCAGGCTGTCTTGAAGCGATCGTTTATTCATAACTCGACGTCTAGCTTTAGCGCGGTCGCGATCGGGATGATCGGGCTGATCCTGCTGTGCGCCGCCCCCGCGGCACGCGCCCAGTACGCTGCCGGGGCCACCGAGACGGTGGTCGTCCTGCCCTTCGAGAATGGCTCCAAGGCGCCCGGCCTGGAGTGGATCGGCGAGGCGTTCCCGGAAATCATCGGACGGCGCCTGGCTTCCTCCACTTCCCTCTTCGTGGTGCCACGCAGCGATCGCGTCTACGCGCTCGACCGGCTCGGGATCCCGGCAAGCGCGCGGCCGTCTCTCGCGACCCTGCTGCGGCTGGGCGAGGAGATGGACGCGGACTACCTGGTGATGGGACGGTATGCCTACGACGGGCAGACCTTCACCGCCACCGCGCAACTGCTCGACATGAAAAAGCTCCGGCTCTCGCCCGAGGTAAAAGAGGCGGGGCCGCTGCCCAAGCTGCTCGACCTGCAACTGGCGTTGACCTGGGACATGATGCGGGTGATGAACCCGGGGCAGCTGAGTTCGCGCAATGCTTTCGTGGCGGCGGGACCATCGCTGCGGCTGGATGCGCTGGAGAAGTATATCCGCGGGGTGATCGCGTCGGACCGCGGCGAGCGGCTGCGCAACCTGCGCGAAGCGGTGCGGCTGAATCCGTCTTACGCGCCCGCGGTGATGCAACTGGCACGGACCTATTACGACGCGCGCGATTACGCGAACGCCGCGAGCTGGTTCGCGCGCATCCCGGCGGGCGACGCGCTGGCGCGCGAGGCGCAGTTCTACCTGGGGATGTCGCAGTTCTATACCGGGGATTATGTGCACGCACAGGTAGCGTTCGATTTTGTTGCCACGCGGCTGCCGCTCACGGAGGTCTACAACAACCTCGGCGTGGTCGCGGGACGCCGCGGGTTGAAGAGTGCGGCGGAGTACTTTCAGCGCGCGGTGCAGGCCGATCCGAGCGACGCGGACTACCACTTCAACCTCGCGGTAGCGCTCGCGCGCGCCGGCGATACCGCGGCCGCGGTGAAACAACTGCGGCAGGGGCTGGAGCTGCGTCCGGGAGACGCGGAGGCGAAGGCTTTCCTCGACCAGCTGGTCACCCCGGTCAATCCGGGCGCGAGCGGCGGCGCTACGGCTGGAATCGCTGGTAAGGGGACGGCGGGCAAGCTGCCACTCGAGCGCATCAAGTCGAATTACGATGAGGCGAGCTTCCGCCAACTCGCGCTCGAGATCGAGAACCTGAACGAGACGCGGTTGGCAAAGACGGATACGCGCACGCATGCGAACTTCCACGTGCAGCACGGCCGGCAGATGCTGGCGGCAAACCTTCTCACCGTGGCGGAGAAAGACTTTCGCGAAGCAGTGCTGCTCGACCCGGCCAATGCCGGAGCGCATGCCGGGCTGGCGCGAGTGCTGGAATTGACCAGCGACACGGTGGGAGCACGGGCGGAGGCGAGGAGCTCCATACAACTGCAGCCCAGCGCGAATGCGTTTCTTGTGCTCGCGCGGCTCGATCTGCGTGACAATAGGACGGAAGCGGCGGGCGAGAGCGTGGACAAAGCGTTGCAGCTCGAACCCGCGAACGCCGCCGCACAGGCGCTGAAGAGCGCCATTGCAGCCAAGCTGGCGGAGAAGGGGCAGCCGCTGCGCAACCCATGAACATCGCATCCAGAGTCCGCGCCGTCCGTTCCCTGCCGTTCGTCCTGTGGTTCATGTTTTTGTTTGCGGTCGCGCGTCCGGCTTTCGCGGAGATCGTCCGCATCAAAGTAGACGGCACCATCCAGCCCATCTCCGAGGAGTACATCACGCGCGGCCTGGAAGACGCCGCGCGGACACACGCGGACGCGGTCCTCATCGAACTGCGCACGCCCGGCGGCCTGGGCGAATCCATGCGCGGCATCATCGAGAAGATGCTGGCCTCGCCGGTGCCGGTCATCGTTTATGTGACGCCGAGTGGCGCGCGCGCCGCCTCAGCGGGGTTCTTCATCCTGGAAGCCGCGGACGTGGCGGCGATGGCGCCGGGGACGAATACCGGCGCGGCGCATCCGGTCATCCTGGGCGCGAAGCTCGACGATGTGATGTCGAAGAAACTGGAGAACGATGCGGCCGCCTTCATGCGCAGCTTCGCTTCTAAGCGCGGTCGCAACGTAGAGGTCGCCGAGAGCGGCGTGCGCGAATCGAAATCATGGAGCGACCAGGAAGCGCTCACCCAGAAGCTGATCGACGTGGTCGCAGGCTCGACCGATGACCTGATCAAGCAGCTCGAAGGCAAGAGCATCACGCGCTTCAACGGCGAGAAGGTGACGCTGCATCTGGCCGGGAAGTCCATCCGCGATTTCGAGATGACGATGAAGCAGCGCGTGCTCGGATTCCTGATGGATCCGAACATCGCGTTCATCATCTTCTCCATCGGCATGCTGGCGCTCTATGCCGAGTTCAATCATCCAGGCGCGATCGTGCCGGGCGTGGTGGGCGGCATCGCCATCCTGCTCTCCATCTTCGCGATGAACCTGTTGCCCATCCGATATGCCGCGCTGGTGATGATCCTGGCTGCGTTCGCGATGTTCATCCTGGAGGTGAAGTTCCAGAGCCACGGCGTGCTCGGCATCGGCGGCGTGGTGCTGATGGCCCTGGGCGCGGTGCTGCTGGTGGATGGTCCCATCCCCGAGATGCGCATCAAGTGGCTCACGGCGCTGGCGGTGACGATCCCGTTCGCGCTCATCACCATCTTTCTGGTGACGCTGGCGGTGCGAGCGCGGCAGAACAAAGTGACGACCGGAAGAGAAGGCCTGGTCGGCGAGATCGGCGTGGCGCGCACGCAGCTCGCGCCAGCCGGAAAAGTCTTCGTCCACGGCGAGATCTGGGATGCAACCTCGCATGCACCGGTCGCGAGCGGACAACCGATCGTGGTGCGCCATGTGGATGGCCTGCGGCTCGAGGTCGAACCGGTTGCGGACGCATCACCCGAGCGCGTGGTGCAGACGTAGGCGCCGCTTTTCCACAAGCAAATCCGGCAGCTGCCGCGGAGACGCTGTTATACAATCCGCCGCAGCGACTCGCTATCCAATCAAGTGCGGGAGGTCCAGCATGGGCGGACTTGGGCTAGTCATCATCGTCATCATCGGTATTTACATACTGTCGTCGATCAAGATCCTGACGGAGTATGAGCGGGGGGTGATCTTCCGCCTCGGCCACCTGTTGCCGGAGCCGAAAGGTCCGGGAGTGATCCTCGTATTTTCACCCATCGACCGCATCGTGCGCGTGTCGCTGCGGCAGGAAGCGCTCGAGGTGCCGCCGCAGGACATCATCACGCGCGACAACGTGACGCTGAAGGTGAATGCCGTGATCTTCATGCGCGTGATCGAGCCGCGCAAAGCCATCGTCGAAGTGGCGAATTATCTTTACCAGACGTCACAGTTCGCGCAGACAACGCTGCGCTCCGTCCTCGGCGAGGTGGAACTCGATGAGCTGCTGGCGCATCGCGAAAAGCTGAATACGCGCATCCAGTCGATCCTCGATCAGCACACCGCGCCCTGGGGCGTGAAGGTAGTGAACGTGGAGGTGAAGCAGGTCGACATGCCCGAGACGATGCTGCGCGCCATGGCGAAGCAGGCCGAAGCGGAGCGCGAGAAGCGGTCGAAGATCATCCATGCGGAAGGCGAGTTCGCCGCGGCACAGCGGCTGACCGACGCTGCCAACGTTCTGGCCACCAATCCCACCGCACTGCAACTGCGCTACCTGCAGACGCTGACCGAGATCGGCGTGGAGAAGAACACCACCATCGTGTTCCCGATCCCGATCGACATCATCTCCGGACTCACCAAGTTGCTGGAGAAAGACAACGCTAAGTAGAGGGCTGAACATAGGGGGTTGAACATAGGGGCGGAACATGACGGAATGGAATGACGAACCCGGTGGGAATCGTGATCCGTACAGCGAGCCGGAGAGCGGCACCGGTAAGATGCTGTTTTATTTCTTCGGTGTGGTAGTGCTGTGCGCCGTAGCGCTTGCCATCGGGTACACGATGGGGAAGCGGTCAGTGCCGCCGGTGACGGCGGAGACGGGCGCGCCCGCGGTGACCGTTGCGGGTAACGGCGCCTCCAAGCCAGGCGCCGCACGCACGCAGGATACAGCTCCCGCCGACACTGCCGGGTCGACTGCGCCGGACATGCCGAAGGACTCTACGCCTGCTGGTGGGACGAAGGCGAAGGAAGCAGCTAAGCCGGCGGCATCTTCCGTGACATCCGCGGCGTCATCCGCAACCACCTCCGCGCTGAAGCCGATGCCGGAGATGACAGGCGCGACGGGCAAAGGATTCATGGTGCAGGTGGCGGCGGTCTCGCGGCAGGACGATGCTGAGGCGCTGGCCAGCGCGCTGCGCAAGAAACAGTATCCCGTGCTGGTGATGCCGGGGACGGGCACGGACAAGTTGCTGCACGTGCAGGTCGGTCCGTTCGCCGAGCTGAAGGACGCCGAGGCAATGAAGGTGAAGCTGGCGGCGGACGGGTACAACGCAATCGTCAAGAAGTAGGGCGGGCTTTGGCCGCCTCTATGCGCTCACCTTTATGGATCCGTATCGAAGCGCTGCTCGCGCCAAGGATCGCCGTACATGTGGTATCCGTTGCGCTCCCAGAATCCGGCGACATCGTGGTCGAGGAACTCCAGCCCGCGGATCCACTTCACCGATTTCCAGGCATAGAGGTGCGGCACGATCAGGCGCAGCGGATAGCCATGGTCGGGCGTGAGCGGCTCGCCGTCGTGGTGGGTGGCGAGTAGCACGTCGTCGCGATCGAGATCGGCGAGGGGAACGTTTGCGGTGAATCCCTGCTCGGCATGGATGAGCACGTGACTGGCTTCCGGCTTGGGCTGCACCCGTTCGAGTAACTCACGGAAAGCGACGCCGGTCCATTGGTTGTCGAAGCGGCTCCAGCGGGTGACGCAGTGAAAGTCGCGGGTGACGTCGAAGCGCGGCAGCGTGTTGAACTCGTCCCAGGTCAGGCGCAGCGGCTTCGCGACCGCGCCCCAGACCTTGACGTCCCAGTGAGCGGGATCGAAGCGCGGCACGCCTCCATAGTGCAGCACCGGCCACTTCAGCGTGGCCGACTGTCCGGGAGGCAGCCGGCCCTCTTCCCGCATCTTGCGTTCCAGGTCTTTACGCTCGTTGCCCTCACCGAACATGGCTTCGATTCTACCCTCTGCGCGTGGCTAGATACGGTACCGCTTCCCTGCCATGGATGACCAGAAATAAGACGCTTTCCAGTATTGACAGGCATCGATATGATGAGCTATAGATAGGTATCAATATGGCGACGGCGACCAAAGCGGCGAAGACGAGCAAGGCCAGCGACGGCCGGCTCTCGCAGTTACTGCACGCGGTCGCTGACCCGGCACGGCGGCGGATCCTGAAGGCGCTCAAGCAGAAGGGGTGCTGCTCCATCGGCAAGCCCAGCGGCATGTGCGCCTGTGACATCGAGCAGAAGGTCGGACTCTCGCAGCCGACCATCTCGCACCACATGTCGATCCTGTGCAAGGCGGGGCTGGTCGATGCGGAAAAGCACGGTCCGTGGATGTGGTACCAGCGCAACGAACGCTGCCTGCAGGAGCTGGCCGAGGCCCTGGCGGAAGGCTTGTGAGTTTAGGGCCCCTTTTTTGCAGACTGATATCGATAGGCATCAATCTGACAGCCAATCTGGAGGATGTATGAACACCGAAGCAAGCAACCCGAAGTTCCACCTCTCCCTCGACGTCAAGAACGTAGAAGACTCGGTACGCTTCTACTCCATCCTGTTCGGCATGCAACCAAGCAAGCTCAAGCCGGGCTATGCCAAGTTCGACCTGGAGCGTCCGGCGGTGAACCTGACATTGCAGGAAAACGCGCCCTGTTGCATCACCGGGCTGAGCCACATGGGCGTGCGCGTGGACTCGACCACGCAGGTGCTCGAAGCGAAGCAGCGCTTGCAGGCCGCTGGCCTCGCCACCTTCGAGGAGGCCAACACCACGTGCTGCTACGCGGTGCAGGACAAGATATGGGTCACCGATCCGACCGGATACCGCTGGGAGGTCTATGTCTTCAAGGGAGACAGCGAACAGGTCACTGACAGCCGCCACGAGCAGGCGGTCGCGGCCGGCTCGCCGTGTTCCTCAAGCGAGTGCGCGCCGGCCAAGCCCACGCAGGGTGAACCGCAGCAGGCTTGTTGTTCGAAGTGATTCGACAGCGAAAGGCAAAGGGAGCGCGCATGGCGCTCCCTTCCCTACTTAGCGCGAGACGGCGGCGAAGAGGTCGGAGTTCAGCAGCGACTGGAAGCGTTTGTCGTCAGCCTTGAAGTGCAGCTTCAGCTTATCGCTATCCGCCTCCACCTGGGTGGCCTCGAGCGCGAGCTTCTCGGCCCCGCTAGAGGCGCTCATCCTGCGATAGAGCATGCCGGCCTTGATGACGGATGACAGCGTCCCGGCGGTGAGCGAGTCGGAAGTAAGCACGGTGAGGTCGAACTCCACGCCGCGCTCGAAGTCGGCGGTGTAGTAGGAGCCCTGCACGCGCTTCTTCACCGTGTCGTAGTCGGCAAGCTTGGCGGCGTCACCGAGCGCCTGGCGCAGCATGTGCTGGGTCCCGGCAGTATCGAGCACGGACCAGATAGTGGCGGAGTCGACGCTGGCCACCAGGTTGCTGATCTGGATGTTGGTGCTCAGCCCGGAAGCCTCACCATCGCGCGTGTCAAGCGCCTGCTCGAGCGCGGCACGATCGCCGAAGAGCAGCGTGTTGTCGTCGAGGAAGGTCATCTGCGCCCCGCTGACCATGGGATAGATCGTCGCGGTGCGATACCTCTCGCCCTTCACCTTCCTGGTCTTGAGCCGGCGCAGCACTTTGGCGCGCGAGAAATTACCTTGCGCGATGCCGACCACGCTCAGTCCCTTCGACTTGGCGCGGAAGGCGGCGAAGGTCAGGGTCTCGACGTCGGTGGCGGGATCGATGTTCACGCCCTGGAGCGCCTGCTCGAACTGGCGCAGTGCGTCGGGCAGCACGCGTTGTTTCAGCGCGGCGCCGCTGGGAGCGTCGTTCATCCTGCGATAGTCCACATTGATGATCTGCTGCGTCTCGGCGGGGATCACGGTGCTGGCCGCGGTACCCAGCGTGGCGGCGCGGGCGGAGAGTGCGCCGGCGAAGAATGCCGCTAGCGCGAATGCGATCAGAGTGCTCTGCATTGAACTGGGTCTCGTTGAACGGGGTCTCATGGAACCTCAGGGAAATCGGACTTCATTGGGTGGTACGCGATCAGACGCAGCGAGCAAAGACTTTGGTTGTGAGTGGCTGCTGGCCGCCCCTATTCTACCCGTGTTTAAGGCCTAGGACTTGAGTGCAGCGGACTTGCGGCGAGTCTCGGCGACGAAGGCCGGATCTTCGAGGCCTTCGAGATTGATCTCCACATTGGCGAGCGCGCTGGTGATGGCGGCCTGTGCCAGGGCGGCGGCGACGGTGAGGTCCGACGCTGCCTTCGGATTGGTGATGGGCTTGAGCTTCTCGACCAGGCGCGCGACCTCGCTCGACTTCTCCGCCACGGCGAGTGGAACGCTGGTCGCACCCTTGAGCGCGGCGCTGATGCCGGCGGAGCCGTTGGGAGAGGCTTTTGCGTCCTTGAAGGCTTTCATGACGAGGTCGAACGATTCCGCGTCGGCGTCGATGGCGGCCTTGAGCTCTTCGCGCAAGGTGGCGAGGCGGGCGATGGTTTCGCCGAGTTCTTTGTCGAACTGCAAATACGCTTTCTTGCCGCGCGACATCGCCGCCACCATGTTGGCGAGTGCGGCGGCCATGGCGCCGGCCGCTGCGGCGGCGCTGCCGCCACCGGGAGTAGCGGTGGGCGCGGCGAGCTGCTCGATGAACGGCTCTACGCCGGCACGCAATCCACCGACGGCAGCTTTGCCGCTCATGATCGCGGCCAGCCGGTTCTCGAGGATGAGCGATGAATCGAAGTTCTCGACCTGGAGGAACCACTCGGCCGCGTCCTCGAGCGCCTTCTTGGGGATGAGTCCGACGATCTCGCTTGAGAGCGGCTGCACGCCGTAGCGCGCGGCTTCCCGCTTGACGTAGTCGAAGACACGCGCGATCGGCGTCTGTTCGAAGTCGGTGAGGTTCATGGAGACCTGCGCCAACCCGCGCACGCTGAAGCCTGCGCCTTTGACGAAGCGCAGTCCGCCGGAAGAGAAGCGCACCGCCTTGGCGACCTTCTTGGCGATGTCGACGTCGGGGGTGTTGAGAAAGACGTTGTAGGCGATGAGCGGCTTGCGCGCTCCCACGACCACGGCGCCGGCGGTGGGATGCACGCGCGCATCGCCGACATCGGGCTTGCGCTCGGGCTTGGCGGCGATCTCGTCGCGGATGGCTTCGAATTGTCCGCGGCGTATGTTCTCGAGGTTGGTGCGCTCCGGGCGCGTGGCCGCGGCCTCGTAAAAGTAGACGGGGATGTGGAAGCGCTTCCAGATCTCTTCGCCGACCTGGCGCGCGATGGTGACGCAGTCGTCGATGGTCACGCCTTCGATGGGGATGAACGGGACCACGTCTGCCGCGCCCATGCGCGGATGCGCGCCTTGATGCTTGGTGAGGTCGATGAGCTCAGCCGCCTTGCCCACGCCGCGGATGGCGGCCTCGCCGATGGCTTCCCTGCTGCCGACTAGCGTGATGACGCAGCGGTTGTGGTCGGCATCCATCTCGCGATCGAGCAGCCAGACGCCGGGCACCTTCATCGCGGCGATGATGGCGTCGACCTTGGCGGGGTCGCGTCCTTCCGAAAAATTCGGTACGCACTCGACGAGTGTGGACATGGCTGGAGGCTAAAAGGATATCAGCGGTGGGGCGAAGGCGTACGAAGTACCAGCCTGCGTGAACCAAGTTTTGAAACGTGCTAGGGCGTTGCCGGCCGGCCGCGATACAGCTTGCCACCCAGCCAGCAGGTGGGCAGCGCCGTCACGACAAGGGCGATGGGATACCAGCGCGGCCCAAGCTCCGGCTTGTTCCAGGTTGCCGCTAATCCAGCCAGAGCGAAAACAGTGCCAACCACGCCGAGGATCACGGCGTGCCGGAGGGGCAGCCGCGGGGCAAGGCGGGCAGTGATGTATCCGCCAAGGACGGTGTAGACCATGCGATACCCCGTTGCCAACGCGAACAGCGGGTCGGACATGCGCTGCAGCCACGGCGGGTAGATACCCAGCGCGTGCAGAACAACGTCCGTACCGAGGGAGAGAACGGCGACAGCGATAAAGCCGGCGAAGATGGCGCCGACGGAGCGCAGAGTTTGGCGTGGTGGGGCGTCAGCAGTCATAGTCGTACGGCCTTTCCTGTTCCGGAGTGATTTGAGGTGGAAGTACTTGGGGCGGAGATCCTTCGCTTCGCTGAGGATGACCGCGGCGGGCTCCCGCCCGCCAAGCGCGGTTATTTGAACCAGTTGTATCCCAGCGTGAACTGCACGGTATTGATGCCGGGGTTCAAGTCGCCGAGTCCGGCGCTCGAGATGTGCTGGTACTTCACCTCGGCGGTCCAGGCGCGTTTTTCGCGGGTGAAGAAGTGGAAGCCGAGGCCAAGGCCGGATTGGAAGTTGACCTGGGACGTCCCCGGAAAGGGCAGGTCCTTGTTCGTAAAGAGCACGCCCTCGCTGAGCTGCAGGTAAGGGGCGACACGGCTGCCACTGGTGAAATTCCATTTCAAGTTCAGCGGCGCGACGCTGGCGCCGTAGACGTTCTCGGGCTCGGTGAAGTACACGTTCACAGGACTGACGTCCAAGGCCCACTCGAGATTGCCCCTGACGAAGCCGGAGCCATGCTCGTTGGTGAGGATGCGTCCCACGCGAAAGCCGACGGTGAAGATTCGCACGTCGTCCACGCCGCCGGAAACGGAGGTGCCGCCGGTCCCGGAGAGGCCGAGATCCCATGTGCCCTTGGTCAGGGACGTGGAGGGCAGGCTCTGCGCGCCGGCGTTGCTCGGGCAGGCCAACGCGCAGGCACACAGCAGCAGCAGCAGCACGACGGCGTTGACTTTCATCGGTTCCTCGGAAGCTGGAGTTCGCGAGGAAAAGGTAACAGGGGCGGCGCCGTATAAGCGATAGAAAAAGATTTCCAGGCAGGTGAGGAGGCAGATTCCCTCGCTATGCGAGGAACGTCAAACCGAAGCAGCTTCCTCGCTACGCTCGGAATGACAAGCTGAAGACGCTCACTGAGGTCTAGGAAGCGACTTCTTCGAGCGTCTTGGCGTCCATGTCGAAGTTCGACCAGACGTGCTGCACGTCGTCGTGCTCCTCGAGGGCCTCGAGCAGGCGAACCATCGTGTTGGCGGCGGAGCCTTCGAGCTTCACGTAGTTCTGCGGCAGCATGCCGACCTCGGCGTGCTCCGACTTGATGCCCGCCTTCGCAATGGCTTCTTTCACCGCTTCAAAGGCGTTGGGATCGGTGAGCACTTCCCAGTTTTCGCCATCGTCGCGCAGGTCTTCCCCGCCGGCTTCGATGACGACGTCCATGAGCTTGTCTTCCGCGACGGCGGATTTGGGAACGACGATGGAGCCCTTCTTGTGGAACATCCAGGCGACCGAGCCGGCCTCGCCCATGTTCCCGCCGTTCTTGCCGAAGGCGTGGCGGATCTCGCTGACGGTGCGATTGCGGTTGTCGGTAGAAACCTCGACCAGCAACGCGACGCCGCCTGGTCCGTAGCCCTCGAACATGACCTCGTCATAGGAGACGCCGGGCAGCTCGCCGGTACCGCGCTGGATGGCGCGCTTGATGTTATCGGCCGGCATGTTCTCGGCCTTCGCCGCGGTGACGGCGGTGCGCAGCTGCGGGTTCTTCTCCGGATCGCCACCGTGCTTCGCCGCCATGGTGATCTCGCGGATCAGGCGAGTGAAGATCTTGCCGCGCTTGGCGTCGAGCGCGCCCTTCTTATGCTTGATGGTTGCCCATTTTGAGTGGCCAGACATGAACGACCTCAGCTCTTAAAAGATTTCCGGCGGCAAAGACACTAGGGCCGCGACAGGATGAGAACGACTCAAAATTATAGCACTGCAGATTGCCGAGCGATGATCGCGAATAGGCCGGGTTCAATCCGCAATACCGCGCTCGGGCGGAGGCGGTAGCTCCGCTGCCGGAGGGGTAGTCAATGTGGGAGCAGACGCCGCTGCCAGCGCGGCGCGCCGCTTCGCGCGGAAACCATAGATCACGGCCAGCAGGGGCGGAGCCAATAGCAGTCCCCAGAATGGCAGGATGAACGCGCACACCAGCGGCACGAGGATAGACGCCCAGAGCGGCACCTTGGCCGTCCGTTTCATGAAGTAGGGTTGCAGCACCAGGCCGTCGACGACCGCGATCACGGCATAGAGGATGAGCAGGTAGACCAGCGGCATGAGATCTTCCGGGTCCTTGAAAAAGAGGAAGATGGCCGGTCCGATGAGAGACAGCACCGCACCCACGCCGGGGATGAACTGGAAGGCTGCGCCGAGGAAGGCCCAGAAAGGCGCCCAGGGGACGCCGATGATGAGCAGTCCGACGAGCCAGAGAGCGCCGACGGCGAGAGCGTCCTGGAGCGTGGCGACGAACCAGTCCTTGATGGAACGGCCGGCCGTCTTGATATGGGGATGGATCTCCATACAGTACTCAGATGCGCTTGCCTGCCCATGCTAATCTAGTTTGTGGACTCCTCCACCAGCGAGCGGGCGCGATGAAGTTTGGAGTCATCACCTTCCCCGGATCGAATTGCGACCACGACGCCTTCTACGTGGCCGGTCAGGTCGCCAAGCAGCCGGTCGTCTCCCTGTGGCACGAATCGCATGACTTGCAGGGCGCGGACTGCGTCATCGTCCCCGGCGGCTTCGCCTACGGCGATTACCTGCGCACCGGCGCGATCGCGAAGTTCGCGCCCATCATGGATGAAGTGCGGAAGCACGCCGCCGCGGGCGGCCTGGTGCTCGGCCTCTGCAACGGATTCCAGATCCTGTGCGAGGCCGGCCTGCTGCCCGGGGCGCTGATGCGCAACGCGGGTTTGAAGTATGTGTGCAAGCACATCTGGGTGCGGGTGGAGAATGCGGACACACCTTTCACCGCCGCCTGCCGCGAGGGCGACGTCCTGAAGATCCCCATCGGACACATGGAAGGCAACTACGTGTGCGACGACGAGACGCTGACCGCACTGAAGCGCGACAAGCGCATCGTCTTTCGCTATTCGACTGCGGACGGACGCATCACGCCGGAGGCGAATCCGAACGGCGCGCTCGAGAACATCGCCGGCATCTGCAATGAAGGGCGCAATGTGCTGGGGATGATGCCGCATCCGGAGCGAGCTTCCGAGGTGGAACTCGGCTGCACCGACGGCTTCAAAGTGTTCGAGTCGCTGGTGCGGGCCATGGTGGAGAAGTAGTTGCTAGTCACTAGTCTCTAGTCGCTGGCCAGACGAAGCCCCGCAGCGATGCGGGGCTTTTCTTTTGCCAGAGACTAGCGACCAGCAGCTAGCGACTTCCGAAAGCCTCTTTGTTCACCACGTAGGGCATCTTGCTGGGATCGCCGCCGTAATTCCCTTCGAGCACGTCGATGAGCGCCTGCGCGGTGCGTCCGGCCATACCTTTATCGGGATCGACGGAGAGCCGCGTGATCTGCGCGCCGCTGGCGAAGTGATGAAAGAGGCGGCAGCGGTCGGCGATGGCAGGATCGAGCAGCGGAGAATCCGGCGGCAGCGGTTCTTTCTCGAAGACATCGAGTGCTGCCCCGGCGATCACGTTCTGCTTGAGCGCCTGGGCGAGCGCTTTCTCGTCCACCACCGGACCGCGCGAGGTGTTCACGATGTAGGCGGTGGGCTTCATCAGCTTGAGGGTCTTCTCGTTGATGAGGTGGTAGGTGGGCGTGTCGGTTTCGCCCTCGCGTAGCAAGGGCACGTGGACGCTGACGAAATCCGCGCCGGACATGGCTTCCTCAAAGGTGACGTACTTGATCGTTGTCTTCTCTTTCTGAAGGCCCTTGGCATGGCGCAGGTCCATCAGCTCCTGGATCGCGGCGATGTACTTGTCATTGTGATACGCCGGGTCGTAGCACAGCATGTTCATGTCGAAGCCACTCGCCTTCTTGATGAGTGCGAGCCCGATGCGTCCGGTGCCGATGATGGCAATGGTCTTGCCGGTGACCTCGTCCCCGAGGAAGGGCAGAAAGGGATGCCACGACGGCCATTTCTGCTCGCGCACCAGCCGCTCGCTCTGCCACATCTTGCGTGCCAGCATGCCGAGCATCAGGAAAGCGAACTCGGCGGTGGCTTCGGTAAGGACGTCGGCGGTGTGCGTGAACGGGAGCTTGTATTTGTTTGCGTCAGCACGACTGATGTTGTCAAAGCCGACGGCGATCTGCGCCACCACTTTCAGCGTCCCCTTCCCTGCCTCAAAGACTTCGGCGTCGATGGGATCGCGCAGCGTGGTGATGAGGCCGTCGATGCCGCTCTTCACTTTTTCGATGATGAGCGACTTGGGCGGGGCTTCCGGACCTTGATAGACCTCGAGATCGTACCCGCGCTTGCGCAAACGGTTCTCGGCGGGATCGCCGATGCGGGAGGTGGCAAAGACGCGAAATCTCTTCTGTGCCATAGCCGTACAAACTACCACAGGGCTTACTGCAAACATCTCGAGCGAAGCGAGAGATCCCTATCGCAATGGGGCTCCCTCGCCC
>JALYLW010000003.1 GCA_030774055.1 Acidobacteriota bacterium | reverse complement strand
GCTGCGCCCTGACTTTGTTCCCGCGCAAGAACTGTTGAGTGAGGCCGCCGAGCGCCTGGGATGGGACAAGCTCGCGCTGCAGGCCTTCGAGAATCGCATCTCGCTCCATCCTTCCTGCGACACCTTGCAAAAAGCGGCGCGGCTTTTTGCCAAGTCGGCACGCTACGACAAAGCGCGCGCGCTGGAAGACGGACTCAAAGATTGCGGTCCGCAGACGCTGGCATACTCCGACGCGCTCAGCGAGCGCGGCGAGCACGCGCTCGCCGCCGCCAGCCTCGCCACACCCACACCTGCGATCGCCAGCCCCACCGGACGTTTCCCGGTCGCGATCAGGAACGCTCCCGCGCCCAGCGACCCGAAGATCAATGCGCGCTTCCAGGTATTCATGCTCCCTCCGCGTGACACCGGATAACTGGATTAGAGGTCTCCGCGCCAGCGACCGTTGCTTCTTCCCAAAGCAGCTCCCGGCTTGTCGGCGACCCTGCCCTGCTGGTAGGGTTGCCGTCCTGCACGCCCGTCGTGGGCAGGTGCGTGCGGCGCAGGCCAAACGAAAGCGCAGGATGAGGAATCCGGCGGCCCTCCGCCGAACGTACTCTGAGAGGAAGCTGAGAGCGTGGCTGGTGTCGAACCGCAGACGCGTGCGCAAGACGTGGCGCTGGTCGCGCGCGTTCGCTCAGGCGACCACGCCGCCATGACCGAGCTTTACGATCGCTATTCCGGCCTCGTCTACGCCGTCGCGCTGCGGGTGGCGGGCGATACCGGCGCTGCCGAAGACGTGCTGCAGGAAGTCTTCCTCCAGCTGTGGCGCAAACCCGGCAGCTTTGACGCTGCCCGTGGCAAGCTCGCTCCCTGGCTTGCCGTCATCACGCGCCACCGCGCCATCGACCAGCTCCGCGGACGCCGCGAGCAGATGGACATCGAAGACGTAACGCTCTCCGTCGATGCGCACCTCGAGGAAGCCGCCGATCGCGAGCGCGCTGCCGTGAGAGTCCGCGGCGTGCTGGCGGGAATGGCTGCCGAGCAGCGCCGTGCGCTCGAGATGGCTTTCTTTCAAGGACTCACGCACAACGAGATCGCGCAGCAGACCGGCGATCCGCTGGGCACGGTAAAGACGCGCATCCGCAACGGGCTGCTACAGTTGCGCAAGGCCTTCCAAGCATGAGCACGCACGAACAATCCGCCGAGTTGTTGGCGCTCTACGCGCTGGGAGCGCTGCCCGCTGCCGAGCAAGCCGAGCTCGAGCAACATCTTGCCGGCTGCGCCACCTGCCGCCGCGAGCTCGAAGTCCTGCGCGGAGACGCCGCGCTGCTCGCGCTCACCACCCTGGGACCGGCTCCACCGGAGCGCTCGCGGGCGCGTCTGGTGAGTGCCCTCGCCACCGAGCCGCATATGCGCACGGTCCGTCGCCGGCGCTCCTTCTTTGAGTTCGTCCCTATCCTCGCCACCGCGGTGCTGGTGCTCATCAGCATCCTGCTTTGGCGGGAGAATGTGCAGCTGCGCCGCCGGCTCGAGTACTCGCGCATCGCGCTCGAGCAGGAGCACCAACGGACCGAGCAGGCGCAGATGCTGCTCGAGATGCTTCGCGATCCTGAGGCGCAACACGTAACCCTGGTTAGTCCGAACCAGCCACCGCATCCCCACGGACGCGCCATCTACGCGCCCAAGCGTGCCGAGCTGGTCTTTATGGCGACCAACCTCGCGCCACTGCCCGCCGGCAAGACCTACGAACTCTGGCTGCTGCCCAAGTCCGGCGGCAAACCCATGCCTGCGGGTACCTTCAAGCCCAACGCCGCCGGCGAGGCCCTGGTGATGAACCCGCCACTGCCGGTCGGGGTAGAGGCGGCATCGTTCGCCGTGACCATCGAGCCCGATGGCGGCAAGGACACGCCGACCATGCCCATCCAGATGATGGGCTCTGGCCAGTAGCGCGCGTTTCGTGTAGCTTTTTTTCCGTGAGACAATTCACCGCCGACCAGGTCCGCGCCGAGGTGCAACGTTTCTGGAACGCCTTCGCCGGGAAAGATGCCCAAACCCTCGCCGACTTCTACGCGCATGAGTCCAGCGTCTTCGGCTCCAGCGCCACCCGCTCCGAGCCCGGACGCCTCGCCGCCACCCGCCGCCAGCGCGAATACTTCGGCGCACATTCCACTTTGAAAGCCACACTCGGCGCCATCGACGTTGCCATCCTCGCCGATGGCGGCGCCGCCGTCGCCGACTACACCTTCCAGTTCCACGCCTCCAAGGTCATGACCGCGCTCGGCAGCGTGACGGAAGAGAACATCAAGCACGGCCGCGCCACGCAGGTCTTCGCCTTCGATCCTGACGGCAAGGTGCGCATCGTCCATGAACACCTTTCCACCGTGGACAAGCCGAGCTGAGCGCGACCCGCATCTCGTATAATCAGGCGGCAACGCGCCCGTAGCTCAATGGATAGAGCACCAGCCTCCGGAGCTGGGGGTTGCAGGTTCGAGTCCTGCCGGGCGCGCCATCCCTCTCCTGCATTCCTCAATCGGAAAGGCTTACTCGAAGCGCGGACGCAGGTCGCCGAACGTGACCTGCTGGGGAAATTCCTCGAACAACGGCTGCGCGAACGGATAGAGTCCGGAGTGGAACAACACCGCGCGCCGCTGCGGCGATTGCTTGAGCCACGCCTCCAGCTTGTCGTGCTCGACCTTGTTCACCACGCGGACAGCCACCGCGGTAGCACTGATCTCGTCAGCATGGCTCAGCACGCGCTCGATCTCTCCCTGGTCATCGACCATCACGAACTCCAGCTGCAGCGGCGTCAGCTTTGCCAGGTGCCGGAAGTAGCGCGCGCCGGCATCGTAGTACTGCAATGGGAAATTCTTCTTGGTGTCTTCTACCACGATGGTCTCGCGCGTTAAGAAGCGGATCGGCTGGCCGCCGACCACGGCTTTGTCGCCCACTTGCCGCACCGGCGACGTCCCCATCACCACGCCTGTGCCCTCGTAGCCGATCAGCTCGTCGATGTAGCGGTCCCCGGGCATGATCACGTTCACGCCACGCTGCGCCAGGTAGAAGGCGGCTTTCGCCTTGCCATCGGAGTCGCCACACGCCACCACCACGCTCATGTGCCGCTCCAGCGCCTGGCTCACCAGCGCGGAAACCCCGTGCGTGTCTTCGATGATGCCGAATTGTCCCGCGACGTGCGTGGTGGGGTACTCGACTTTGTCTTCCAGCACCTGGAAGCGGAAGACTCCCTTCTCGTCGGGCGCGTACCACTTGTCGGAGCGCTTCGCGATCAGCGTGCCGGTGAGCGGATACACCTCCGCCGCCGACGCTTTCACGATGCGTGTGACCACCGCACCTTCGTGATACGAGATCAGGTCTTTCGTCGGCATGGGTGCGCCGCTCAGATCCCAGCGCATCTGGTAGCTGAGCCAGTCGCGCGCCACGCGATCCACCTGCGTTCCCACCCGCGTGCCGGCGCTGATCACGATCCGCGTCTCACCCAGGATCATCGTCTTGGGATGGTTCGGGATCTCGAGCTTCGAGGTGATCGCCACGTCCTCGAAGCTGGGGGTGAACTCCCTACGGCCGAGCCGCCCCAGCATGTCCGACTCGCCACCAAGCCCCAGCTTTGCCGCCAGGTCGCCCGCGGTACCGTAGTCCGTGAACGGTTCTTGTCCGCACTCGGGTCCGCCAAAGGCGTAGATGGAACGCGCCATGAACCTGCGGTAGGCGTCCGGATCGGAGTTCGCGATCTGCAGGTACTGCTCGCGCGCGTCACAATTCGGCTGGTCCACCGCGCGCCACAGGATGTATGACACGTCTGCCATCACGAAATCGTCAGGACTCTTGTACTGGCGGTAGAACTCGATCAGGTCGGTGCGCAGCGCCGCGCTCTGTCCCTGCCAGAAGCACGAGAAGCACACCGAACTCCGCAGGTAGGCGCGCCGCTCATAATAAAAATAGCCGGCCACGCTCGCCGCGCCCACGATCACTCCCAGCAGAAATCCGATGACAAGTTTCTTCACCGGCGAGGCTCCCGAGCCGGAAAGCCGACTTCCGCGCCCTCAAGATCCGCGGCTTCCGCGCGCAGCCGTGCGACTCCGCGGACGAGTATCCCCAGGTACGTGAGATGGATCACCCAGGTCGCGACGTACGCTGCGTACAGGTAATTCATCGCTCGGCCCCCGCAGTCGAGACGGCTGCCAGCGCGTGCCGCTCCTCGAGCTGCGCGCGCATCCGCCCCATCGCGTAACGCAGCCACACCAGCAGGATGGCAAACACCAAGAAAGCGCTGAAGTTCACCAGCAACGCTTGCATCATCGGTGGCGCGATCCCCGAACCTTCTCCGCCGCCGATCACCGGCTGCGGATGCTGCGTGCGGAACCATCGGATCGACATGTAGACCAGCGGCACATCCAGGAAGCCGAAGACGGCCAGCACCGCCGCCAACACCGGCGTCTGTCCGCCCGTCGAGTAGCGCCGCAGCAGCAGGTAGCTGATGTAGATCAGCCACAGCACCAGCGTGGTCGTTAGCCGCGCGTCCCACGTCCACCAGATGCCCCACACCGGACGCGCCCAGATCGGGCCTGTCACCAGCACCACGGTGCAGAAGACCACGCCCACTTCCGCGGTTGCCAGCGCGAAGGCATCCGCCGCCGGTTTGCGCTTCCACAAGTAGGCGACCGACGCGATGAAGTTCGCGAAGAACAGCAGGAACGCGGTCCACGCCGAGGGCACGTGGTAATAGAAGATGCGGAAGATCTCGCTGAGCTCGCGCTCTTTCGCCGAGTTCGCCGCCGGCACGTAGATGGATGGCGCGTTCATCGCGGCGTGCAAGCCGAAGCTCAGCAGCGCCGCCGCGATCACCGCCAATACCATGAATGCTGTCTTGTTCATTCCCGGGTCGAAACTCTAACGTCTTTCATTCCGCGTTCAGTACCGTCTCGAATAGCAGCAAGCACACCGTGGTGAAGATGATGTCGTAGACCGCCAGCAGCGCCAATCCCATGCGGGGCGACTCCCCCACCAGCACCGCGGTGGTGGCAAGCACCATCGCGATGAGTGCCGGGATGCTGATCGGGAAAAGGATGAGCGGCAGCATCATCTCACGACTGCGGGTGCGGAGCGAGAGCGCCGCGAAGAACGTCCCATTCACCACCAGCGCCCACGTGCCCAGCAGGAAGACGGCAAGCAGCTGGTACAGCGGCCCGATGGAGCGCAGGTTGTAGAACACCACGAACGCCGGGACGACCAACGCTTCCACCCCGGCGATGAACAGGAGATTGCCCAGCGCCTTGCCGAGAAAGAGCGCGTTCGCGGGCGCCGGCGAGATGCGATACGCATCCAGCACCTGGTTACGCAGCTCGCGCGCCCACGTCTGGTTCAGCGCTACGGTAGCGGCGAACAGGAACGCCGTCCAGATCAACCCCCCGGCCATGCGTCGCGATTCCTCCGCCGTCGGCTCAAAGCTGAAGCTGAAGATCACGACCACGAGCAGCGCGAAGAACAGCATGCCGTTGAGCGCGTCTTTCGAGCGCCACTCGAGGCGAATGTCTTTGGCGAGCGTCGCGCGCGTGACGTGCGCCAGTCCGGGCGGGTTCGTAGCAGCAACGCCACTCATCGCCGCGCCTCCGCCGCTCGCCGCGTGCCCACGCCGCGGCTGGCGATCAGTCCATTCGCGAGCGTGATGGATTCATCCGCAATGTCGGCCAGGTGTGCCGGCTGGTGTGTCACCACGAAGATGGTGCGTCCGCCATCGCGCATCTTCCCCAACGTCTGCGCCATCGCCGCCGCGGACGCGGCGTCGAGGTTCGAGAACGGTTCGTCCAGCAAGAGCAACTCGGGTGCATGCAATACCGCCCGCGCTAGCGACAAGCGCTGCCGCATCCCCTGCGAGTAGTCGCCCACCCGCCGCGGCGACGCCGGGTCGAGCCCCACCGTCGCGATCGCGCCCTCCCACGCCGCCGCCTGCTGGATGCCATAGAGTCCGGCGAAGTAGCGCAGGTTCTCGCGCGCGTCCAATTCGTCATATAGGAACGAGGCGTGCGCCATGAAGCCGAGCCGGCGCTGCACCGCGCGTGGCGGCTCTCCGAAGATGCGGACCTCGCCCCGCGTCGGCTCCGTCAAGCCGGCCATCATGCGCAGCAGCGTGGATTTCCCTGCGCCATTCTCGCCCAGCACCGCATACAGGCATCCGACACGGAACTCGGCAGTCACGCCCTTGAGCGCGGCAAAGCGTCCAAAAAGTTTGCTTATGCCGGTGAGTGCGACGGCGGGACTACTGGGAGTGTTACGAAGAGTGTCGCCCGGGTCGTCGCGCAGAGCATTGGGCTCGGTCGGCAAGCCGTTCAGTCGCCCGCGCTCGCACTCTTCACTGGAGCCGGGGCGGATGCCGGCGCCGCGGGCGCCGCTGGCGCTTTCGTCCCCGGCTGGGGCGGAGAATTCGGATCGGCAGGCGCATACTTCGACGCGCACTTTGCCTGTAGTTTTTTCGCGTGGAAGACGCCATCGCGCCCGTATTCGCCTTCCGCTAAAGCCTGTGCGTTGTCCACGAAGGTGTCCGGAGGCGCCTCGCTACCCACGTACGACACCGCGACCGTCTGCCCTAGTTCCACCAGTTGGAACTGCACCTTCGTTCCCTGCCGCTGGATCGATCCCGGCACCACGTTCCCCGCCACCCGCAAGCGCTTGGAGTATGCGCCGTCGCCCATCTTCCGCAACTCCGAGATGGTCACGTAGTAGCTCTTGTTCTCCTGCGCGCCGGTGAACGCGAGGTAGCCGAGCGAAAGCACGATCACAGCCGTCGCCAGGCCGAAACGCAGGTAGCGATTTTGTGCGGTAGACATGGATGGGATACCAAGCGCCGCTGAATCGAAGTCCGTCAGCTCGAATCTACGCTGCCGCAACACCAACTTCAACCCGGCGGCAGTTCACCTGACCGAATGCTAAGCCGCGCGCCGTCAACCGTCGGTGACGCCGGTCACAGTGCGCGGCGATAGCTGGATCGATACCCGCCGGAACCGCTAAGCGTGGCCGGCGGCTTTCGCGTTGTGGATGGCCTCGCGCGCCAGCGGATCGTCCGGGAAAGCCTCGGCGAACTGGCGCACCATCTCCGCGCCTTCGGCATGGCGCGTGAGCGGATGCATCGCCGCCCGGCGCACGGACTTATCCAGGTTGCCGTCGGAGAGCACGCGCATCAGCGAATCCAGCGTGCGCTGTCCCGGGATGGCGGCCAGCGCCTGCACCGCGTGCACCAGCATCTTCGTCTTGCCATGCTCGTGCAGGAAGACGAAATTCTCCAGCGCGTCCTGGCAGCGCCCATCTTTGAGGAAGAGCAGGTCGGCGAAAACGTCTTCCAGCACTTGCGTGTCCATGTCGCGGATGGCGTTGGCAAACACCGCGGCACGGTCTTTGTTACGGCTGTCCATGAGCGAAGTGACCGCCGCTTTCTGCACCCGCGGATCGGGATGCTTCAAGGCCGGCGCCAGCATCTCCAGCAGCTGCGGATCCTTCAGCTCACCCAGCAGCTTGCAGCCGTTGCGCACCACGAACCAGCGGTCGCTCTTCAACTGGTGCCGCGCCAGCACCACCGCCGCCGGCCCGATGCGCGCGATCAGCCGCAGGATCGCCAGCCGGATCGCGGCCGTGGGCTCGTCTTCCAGTTGCTGGAACACCTTGGTGATGGCCGGCGTTCCTGACCAGCGCAGCAGCGCCGCCGCGGTGCGCGTCCACGGCAGGTCGTCTTTGCGCTGCACGAAGATCTCGATCACGCGGTCCACCGCGTGCATCGTCAACAGCTCGCGCAGCGCGCTGCCACAGCAGGCGGCGTGCTCGCTGTCGGTCGCGCTCTTCTCGAATGCCGTGCCTACCGTCTGGATCAGCTTGAAATCCTCGTACAGCGCGCTCGACTTGCTCAGCGCCACCAGCGAGTTCACCAGCTGCCGGTGCAGGAATTCGCTTTGCGTCTTCTGCTCCAGCGCCTTGATCAGCCGCGCTCCCGCCTTTTCCCAGAAGTCGGTGCGCACTCCCGCCATCGCCCGCAGCAGCTCCGGCACGCGCCCCATCTCCTCCGGCGGCGGATTGCCGGGCTGATCCAGGAACGCCAGGTATTGATTGCCCAGCGCGGTCGCCGACTCGAAGTCGGTCTGCTTGATCAGCTCTTTCAGGTGCTCGAGCAGGCGCCGGAACGCCGCCACGTCGAACTTCTCCAGGGACAGCAGCTGGGTCGTCTTCTCTTTCGTCTTCAGCGTCACCCACGAAAGCTCATCCTGGATGCGCTTCACCGTGGTCGGCGGGATGGAATACTGCTTCACGAACTCGGCCAGCTTCTTCGCCAGCCGGTCCGCCATCTGCGTGGTCTGCAGGCTGCGCAGCAGCACGCGGATGACTTCCTCTTCCACGATCACCGCCTCCGCCCCGGAGGGCGCCGTCACCAGGCGGTCCATCGCCCACTTCACCGCTGTGTCTTCGATGATCTCCGCCGCCATCTGGTCCGGCGGCAACGAGCGCAGCTCCTCACGCCGCTGGGGCGGAAAATTCTGCAGCACGAACTCCGGCCGCATCTCCTTGATGATCTTTGCCAGCTCTACGTACGAGCGCTGTTGCGGACCCTGGTTGGAATCCATCAGGCTGCTGGTGAAGAAACCCTCCACCATGCGCTCGATCTCCACCGGCCCGCTCCCCGGCGCCGGATGCCCTCCACCTGGCCCCGCTCCTTGCCCCGCGCCCGGCCCCATGCCCGGTCCCAGTCCACCACCGCCCGGCCCCAAGCCCGGCCCTAAGCCGCCGCCTGGGCCAAAGCCTCCGATTCCCGGCCCCAAGCCCGGCCCGGCTCCCGCGCCCGCTTCCCCTCCGCCACCCCCCGAAGCGCCGCCACCTTCCGGGTGGGTGGACCCGTAACCGACTCCGGTACCGCTGCTGCCAAACATCTCGGCGTATCCGCCGCCGCCACTGCCGCCCTGGCCACCGCCGCCGCCCTGGCCACCACCGCCACCACCTTCGCCGGAGATGCCACTCGATTGCATGAACGCGTCCAGACTCTGCAGTCCGGGATTCGGATTGTGGAGTTCCGCGAAGGCCTTCGCCATCAGGAACGACTCCGAATCCATGTCGATCAAGGTGTCGCCGCTCTCGGTCCTCTGTTGGTTCTTGCTTGCCGGGAAGACGCGCACGAATTCCACCGGGTTGCTCTCCAGATAGCGCGAGAGCCCGCCGACTTCGTCGATGTCCTTCGCTGATCGCGCCAGCACGCCCATCGCCTTCTTGTAGGCAGAGAGCGTGATGCCCACGTCGAAGGTGAGCGCGCCGATGCCGCGCTTGAGAAACTCGTTCTCCAGCACGTTGAGCGTCTTTTCCTGGGTCAGGATGTTATTGATCAGGATGCGCTGGTCAACGAAGCCGATGGTGAATTGCCGCGTCGCCTTCAGGAGCTCGTTCAGAATGTTGTAGCTGTTGCCGAGCAGACCCTGCGCGGAGGTATGCTCGGCCGAGAGCATACTGACCATCTTGAAGATCATCTGGAGCGACCGCGCGTAGCGGATGCCCTCTCTCTTCAACTGGTTGCGGTCGATTGCCACCGGGGGTACCTCAAAATCCTGGCATGCTCTGGGAGGAAGTTGTCCCATTGTGCCACAGAAATACCTCTTCCGACGCGGCGTATAATCGGATGTTCCCCCATTTATTCCAACTTCAGGACGGGACCATGACGACCAAGGGCAACGGCACCGACGGCAGCACCACTGGCGTCAGCAGCAAGACCACTGGCGTCAGCAGCGGGACGACTGGCGTCAGCAGCGGTAACGCCGCGCTCCCCACGCTCCGCTCCGACTGGGTCGCCAAACGCAAACAGGCGGCCGCGCGCACCGGCGACACCAACCTCAGCCAGATGCACTTCGCCCGCCAGGGCGTGGTCACCGAGGAGATGGACTACGTCGCCCGCCGCGAGAAGCTCGCGCCCGAACTGGTGCGCGACGAGGTCGCGCGCGGCCGCATGATCATCCCCGCCAACGTCAATCATCCTGAGCTCGAGCCCATGGCCATCGGCGTGGCCTCGCTGTGCAAGATCAACGCCAACATCGGCAACTCCGCTGTGACCTCCGATATCGCCGAAGAGCTCAAAAAACTCCACACCGCCGTGCACTTTGGCGCCGACACCGTGATGGACCTCTCCACCGGCGGCGATATCCCCGAGATCCGCAATGCCATCCTGCGGCACTCGCCCGTGCCCATCGGCACCGTGCCCATCTACGAAGCCATCGCGCGCGTGAAGCGCCTGGAAGACCTCACGGCTGACATCCTGCTCGAGGTCATCGAAGAGCAGGCACAGCAGGGCGTGGATTACATGACCATCCACGCCGGCGTGCTGGTGCAGTACCTGCCGCTGGTCTCGAAGCGCATCACCGGGATCGTCTCGCGCGGCGGCGCCATCCTCGCGCAGTGGATGGCCCACCACCACAAGCAGAATTTCCTCTACGAGCGCTTCGACGATGTCTGCAAGATCTTCCGCAAGTACGACGTCTCATTCTCGCTCGGCGATGGACTCCGTCCCGGCTGCATCGCCGACGCTTCCGACGAAGCCCAGTTCGCGGAACTCCGCACTCTCGGCGAACTCACCAAGAAAGCCTGGGAGTATGACGTCCAGACCATGATCGAAGGTCCCGGACACATCCCCATGGACAAGATCAAGGAGCAGGTGGAGAAAGAACACGAGTGGTGCTACGAAGCGCCCTTCTACACGCTCGGCCCGCTCGTCACCGACATCGCACCCGGCTACGATCACATCACGAGCGCCATCGGCGCGGCGATGATCGGATGGTACGGCGCCTCCATGCTCTGCTACGTCACGCCGAAAGAGCACCTCGGCCTGCCCAACGAAAAGGACGTGAAAGACGGCATTATCGCCTACAAGATCGCCGCGCACGCCGCCGACATCGCGCGCCACCGGCCCGGCGCGCGCGACCGTGACGATGCCCTCAGCTACGCGCGCTACACCTTCGACTGGAACAAGCAGTTCGAGCTCTCACTCGATCCTGAGACCGCACGCTCCATGCACGATGAGACCTTGCCGGACGAGCACTTTAAAGACGCGGCCTTCTGCTCGATGTGCGGCCCGAAGTTCTGCTCGATGAACTACTCCTCGAAGATCGACGAGTACAACAAGCAGGTCCACGGCCTGGAGAAGAAGGACTACACCGAGCTCATCGAGAAGCTGGTCTCCATCGGCGGCACGACCAACCGTTAGTTGTAGCGCTGGCGTCCCGCCGGCTGGCGCGGCGGCATCCTGCCGCCGCTTTGCTGGGGTGCAGCAGAGCGGCTCGCCCGCCAAAAAAAAATGGCCGCGCCCAAGCGCGGCCGTTGTTGTTCCCACCTCTTCACTCCATGTCCGATATCTTCTCCACCGGCGCCGGCTGCGCCGCCGCCCGGCTCGTCGATCTCTTCGGCGCAACGTGATAGATCACCTGATCTTCCGCGACCATATCTACCTCGGAGCTGTCCGCCGCAAAGCGCTGCGTGCGCTTCGGCGTACCCGCCCCCGGCTTTGAGCTCGCAGGCTTTGCGCCCGCGGGCTTCGGCTGCGCTGCTTGCGCGGTCTGCGCCGGCTTCACCGCCGGCGCCAGCTTCGCTGCCGGCTGCGCCACCGGACGCGGCTGCTGCTGTCCGCTAGCATTGATCCGGGCCGAACCGAACGGCACATCCTGCTGGATCCCCGTCCCGCGCACCCGGTCGGAGTTCGAGAGTGGCGATGCCGGGATGCGGTTTTCGTACGCGCCCCATCCGATCGCCGCCAAGATCGCGATGCACGCTGCCGCCACGAAGGCGCGCTTCATCACCCGGCTGCCCTCGTTGCCTTCCATCTCGCGCGGCGCATACCGCGATGGAGCAACCCGCGGACGCCGCGCTCCCGCGGCCGTGACCTCGCGCGGCCTGACCGGCCGCTCCGCCGCTACCGGAACCGCCACCGGCTCCGCCGCCGGCCGCTCGCGCTCCGGACGTTCGTTCTCCGGCCGCTCCTGCTCCGCCGCTGCCGCTGCCGCTGATCTTGTAGCCGCTTCGGCGTGTTGCCGGCGCTGCTCCGCTTCGGCTTCCATCCGGCGCGCGACTTCCGCGCGCTCGCGCTCCGCGCGGGCTTGTTCTTCCTGCTCGCGCGCGAGCAATGCCGCGCGCTCTGCCCGCCGGTGCGCTTCTTCTTCCTGTCGCCTGGCGTCTTCCTCGCGCTCCCGCGCGATCGTGGCCTCACGCTCCGCCGTCCGGCGAGCTTCTTCTTCGCGCAGCCGCGCTTCCTGTGCCCACGCTGCCGCTTCGCGCTGTTCGCTCTCTGCCCGCACCGCCGCTTCGCGCTGTTCGCTCTCTGCCCGCACCGCCGCCTCGCGCTGTTCGCGCTCCGCGCGGGCGGCCGCCTTAGCTTCCGCGCGCTGCTGCTGCGTCGCTTCCGCGGCGGCCTCGCGCTCCGCCTCTCGCTCCGCCTCTCGCTCGATGACCTGCTGCCTCCGGGCTAGACGCGTGGCATGCGCCTCGGCCCCTAGCCTGCGAAACGGCGCGATCAGCCGCTTCAATCCGTCGAGCACGATGTTGCCACGCTGCACCGCGCCACTCCGTGCGGCGTGTAACGCGGCCTCGTCCACCGACACGCCTTCCGCCACGAATATTTCCACGCCGTTCTGCTCGGACCTCTGCTTGCGTCCAAACTCGGCGGCGGCGGCGAACGCTTCCGCCGGCTTCATTCGGTCCAGCCGGATCTCGAGCTCGGCCGGAGTGACGCGAAAATCTCCCGGATCCACCAGTTCGATCGTGTAGCCACGCGCGCGTAGGCGCTCGACCAGCTCAGTGCTTTCTTCCGGGACGCGGGTATAAATGCGTGCGACGGGCATACCCATTCCTCAAGCTATATAGATTCTAGACGAAGTTCCGGCGTGGCCAAGGGTCCGGAGAGTGGCTACCGGGTTAGAAGCAGAGTAGAGGGTCGGAGGCTGCATCCCGCCCGCCGTTCATTTTGAAAGACGTTCATTCGCCGTGTCCGGCGGGTCGTTGATGCCCAAACCCGGGTCTTGCCGTGACTATTCGGAGCGTAGCGGGCTTCAGGCCTGTCCTTACGCGTGATGCACGTTTGTAGACCGCCGCCACTTGGCGTGCAGCCAGAGCACCACGCCGATCGCGATAACGTACATCGCGTTCATCGGCAGCTGCATCTTGTCGAAGCCCGTAAAGTTCGCGGAGGTGACCCGGACGAACCAGATCAATCCGCCCGCCGCGATCAGGCTCGAGATGCGCTCTTCCCAGATGATCGGCATTTCCCGCGGACTCTACCACAGCGTCGCCCCCGCGCGTCAACGTTACGCAAGGACTACCCGCCGCGCGGTCAGCGGTAGCTCTCCAGCACTTGCGCCGCCCGGTTCACCGCGCCGGCCAGCGTCTCCAACTGCTTGGTCGTGCGCGCCAGGTCGCCCGCATCGATGCCTTCGTTCACGCCTGGGATCACCACCGCCGCATAACCGGTGAACTCACCCGGCGCATAGATAGCGTGCTTGAACCACGGACGGTTCGGCAAGCCTTCCGGCACCAGCAGCGCGCGCTCCGCGCCATGCAGCGCGGCGTTCAGCTTGCGCGCGTCTGCCGGCGGATCCTTCTGCGCCGCGCCCGTTGCCTTACCCGCCGCGCCGAAGCGCTGCGCCGCCGTGCGCGCGGCCGCGAACGACGGTGCCTGCGCGCCAAACTTACTCTGTGCCTTTTTCTCCGCCGCGTCGAGATACTGGGTCAGCTCGTCGCCGTAGGTCTCGTAATCGAAGGGCAGCACGTCCGCCTGTGCCATGTGCAGGACCTCGATGCCGAACACGCGCGCCATCTCCTGCTCGATGGTGAAGTCGGGGTCGGCGAACTTCTTGAACCACGCAAAGTTGTCGAATACCGAGTGGTAGACGCCGTAGTCGCCGTTCGACGCGATGTCCGTCGACGGGATCCCCAGGTGCTGGAAGAAGGGGGTGTAGTCCGAACCCGAACCCAGGTCACCCACGGCAACGTCTTTGCCGCGCGCCGCCGGCTCGCGGCGCGGCGAACCGGTGTTCTCGGTCCCTTTATCCTTCTTCTCTTTCTCCTGACCTTCCTTCTCTTTCTCCGCTTTCCAGACGTCGTAGACCGTACCCGGCCCTTTTGCCGCGGGCACCGCCTGCGTGACTTCGCGGATGAACTGCTTCAGCGTTGGCACCGCCGACGCGCCGAACTTCGGTCCGCTCACCGCTGAATCGGTGTTGAAGTACGCCACCGCGTTGGCCAGCGATCTCTCATTCTGCTCCGCCCACTCGGTCGAGCCGATCAGCCCGTGCTCTTCCGCGTCCCAGCTGCCGAACACGATGGTGCGCTTCGGCTTCCACCCTGAATTCAACAGCGCGCCGATGCCGTGTACCGCCTCGAGCATCGCCGCCGTACCGCTGTTGGGATCGACCGCGCCGTAGACCCACGCATCGCGATGGTTTCCCGCCACCACCCACTCTTCGGGTAGCTCAGTGCCGCGCGCCACCCCGATCACATCCCATATCGTGCGATACGCATAGTCGAAGCGCAGATGGACCTTCACCCGCACCGGCCCCGGACCAACGTGATAGGTGAATGGCAGCGCGCCCTGCCACTCGCGCGGCGAGGCCGGCCCCGCCAGGTTCGCGAGGATGGGCTGCGCATCCTGATAGGAGAGCGGCGTGCTCGGGATCTTCGGCAGCGCGACCGCTTTCTCCGGCGGCGTACGCTGGCCCGCCGGCAGGTCCGGCACCGACGCCAGACTTGGTGTGGTCACGTCGCCCGGATACTTGAACATGTACTCGACCGAGCCGCGCTGCGCGCCCGTCGCTGGACGCCACGGTCCCTTCGGATACGCGTCCCCTTTGTAATAGCCATCGTCGATCGGGTCGGAGTAGATGATCACGCCCGCCGCGCCCGCCAGCTCCGCGTCGTACACCTTCACGCCGCGATAGTTCGCGCCGTAGCGCACGATCACGATCTTGCCGCGGACATCGACGCCGAGCTCCTTCAACTTCGCGAAATCTTCCGGCCGGCCATAGTTCGCGTAAATGACCTCGGCCTCCACGTCACCCGAGGGCGACGAACCGTTCATCGGCGGGATCACGCGCGCGTCATCCTGGTAGGGATCGCCTTCCACGTGCTCGCGCGTGGGGCCGTGCATCTTCACCCCCGGTGGCGCAGTCACGTCCACGCTGACCTCGCGCGGATGATTCAGCCACACCTTGTATTCCACGATCTGCGTCTCGAGCCCCGCTTCGCGGAACTTCTGTGCCACATAGTCGGCGGTGGCTTTGTCTTCCGGAGTTCCGGCGAGGTGCGGCTTCGCTGTCAGCGTGCGCAGATGTTCCTCCGCCCGCTTGGGATCGGGGACGGCGATGAACTTCTGGTCGAGCGCGCGCTGCTCCGCCGCATCCCGAAAGCCGGAAATACCTGCCGGCACAGCATGCTGCGCGAGCGCATTGAGACTGGCGAGAAGAAGCAGGGATAAGAAGAATGTGAACGGAGCGCGGGTCAGACGCATCGGCCTGGGGTCCTCCGGGTCTTAGTGGACATGTCTCGGCAAAACAGGTGCCGGATAAAGAAGCGCAGGAAACCAGACACTCTACACTAAGCGGCCGAACCCTCGCCTCATGGTGGACTGCCATTCCGAGTGAGCGTGGCCGCGTCGGCGGCAGCGGGCGAGGGAGTGCGACCGAGGAATCTGCTCTTGGAGCGCCGGAGCATGGCGCCACGAAGCGCTCATGCCGCCCAATCGCGTCGCACCGGCGGAGTCTCACGCTCGTCCGCAGCGGTTGGGGTGATGGTCTCGTACTCCACCGGCCCCACCCGCAGCGTCACGCGCTGCGCCTGAGCCTTCTCGGCCTCGAGGCAGCGCGTGCAGAGCGCGGCAAAGTTCGCGGTCTCGCCGTTCGCGCGCTGCACCTCCACCGTCATCGCGTGCCGCACCGGCGCGCGGCAGGTGGTGCAATGCGTCCCGCCGCCGGTCTGGTAGCGGAACTCGGCGTAGGCGGCGAGCAGTGTCCGCCTCTTCTCCGGAAGCGCTGAGCTGGATGCGCGGTCGAGCGCCGAAAGATATTCATCGAGCGCCGCCTGGAAGCAGCGGCGTTCCTGCTCGACACGCTTGCCGTCTGGGATGTGTCCGATGCTGTGCACGCTCATATCCTGCCTTTCCGGCGACGATCACCCCGCACCGGCGAGGTGGCCTATGAGCATTAATGCAGATTCGGGCAATAAGGTTGCCGGCCTCGCCCGCGAAATTGGTACATGTACCCCCGCTTTGGAGTCATGGTGAGCGAGGTCGCCGCGACCGAGTCGAACCATCCCTATCGCGTTGGAAGAAGGAACTAGTGGTAGGTCAGCTCGAAGATGGTGCAATCGTCATTGAACGGAACGCCTTCGGCGTATGCCCGGACGGAGTCGTAGATCCCCTCCAGCTCCTGCGTTTTCGCGGCCTCTTCCAGGCGCTCGTAGCCGAAGAAATCTCCGGTGCGGTTCTCCGCCTCGGTCACGCCGTCGGTCACCACCAGCAGCCGGTCGCCCGCCCTGAGTTGCTGCACCCCGCTCTGGTAAGTCGCATCGCGCAGCAATCCCACCGGCAGGCTCGATATCCCCAGCCGCACGATCTCGCCCTGGCTCACCAACAGCGGCGGCACGTGTCCGCAGTTCACGTACTCGAAGCGCCCGTCGGGCCACAGTTTGGCTATCACGATGGTGGCGTATTTCTCGCCCAGCTCTTTCTGGCACAGGAAGCTGTTCGCGATACTCACGATCTGCGCGAGCGGTACTCCCGCCAGCGCCTGCGAATAGACCAGGCCTTGCAGGATCGACGCCAGGATCGCGGCGGAGATGCCTTTTCCGCAAACGTCGGTCACCACTACCACCAGGCCGTCCTCGGTCTTCACCAGGTCGAAGAAATCTCCTCCGATGTCTTTGCAAGGGATGTTCTTCGCCTTGATGGTTGCGAACGCCAGCTCGGGGATGCGCACCGCCATGAGCCGCTGCTGGATCGAAGCCGCGATCGCCATCTCCTGCTCCAGGCGCCGCGAAGCTTCTTCCGCCTGCACCAGGCGCGCGTTCTCCACCAGCGCGGCCGCTTCGGTCGCGATCGCCGCCAGGATGTCCTGGCCCACGGTCGAGAGATCGCGCGAGGCGAACCGGCTGTCGAGGTAGAGCACGCCGATCACGTCGGGGGTCACGATGTTCTCGCTCGCCGCCTGCTGCACCGTCTTGCGCCGCAGCGGGATGCAGATCACCGTCCGCAGATCGTGCGCGATCACGCTCTCGCGCTTGGCCATGCCGCTCATCTTCATCGTGTCGCTCACCAGGAAGGCCGAGGCGCTTCGCGCCGCGTCCTGGATGATCGACTTCGAGACCGTCTTGTCGTCGGCCAGCGGGCCGCCCTTCGAGTTGCGTCCCGCCGCCAGGCGCAGCGTGCCATCGTCGTTGCGCAGGAACACGTAGCCGCGCTCCGCGCCGGTCAGCCGCAGCGTGGCTTCGATCAGCGTCACCAGGATCTCTTCCAGCACGTTGCTGGTGTTCAGCTTGCGCGCCGCGTCGAGGAAGAAGGTCAGCTTCTCCAGGTCGGAGCCGCCGCTGCGGAGGTCGAGCCCGCTGATCTGGCTCAGGAACTCCCGCGTCGTGCTCGTCTTCGACCCGGTCGGGCTGAAGACCAGGTAGACCTCATCGCGTACCCCGAACTCGAGACGGTCGTTGCGCGCCAGCTTGCGGCGTCCCTCGATGCGCTGCCCGTTCACGTAGGTGCCGTGCTTCGACTGGTTGTCGACCACGTAGTAGTCGCCACCCTCTTCGATGAACTGGGCGTGCTCGCGCGAGACGCGCGCATCGCCGATCACCAGGTCGTTCTCCGTCTTGCGCCCGACCTTGAAGGGGACTTTCTTCAATACGATGCTGGTCTGCTCGCCGCTCTGGAAATACGCCAGCTCGGGATACCCGAGCGGCTTCTCGCCCGCAGGCGTTGCAACGATTCGCGAAGAGGATGGCGTGGCAGACATGCGAGTAGCGCCAGAGTAGCATTATTAGCGGCTTCCCGCCACCCTGAGCATTTCAGGTCCCGAGCTGCAAAGAAGAATGCCGAGGGTCTACTTCTCTGGCTCCTCCGCGAACAACCTCAGCGTGACCGGGCGTGACTTCGCGCCGGCTTCCTTGCCGTCTTTTTGCCGATGTTCGGTCAGCGTCCCTACGAGTTGGTAGTAGCCGTCTTCGGCGCGCGTCTTGGCTGCGCCGCGCACCGCCTTGCCCTTGAACTCATACCAGATGGCGTGCACCGGCTTGGTGCTGAAGCTGAGTTTGTCGCCATCGAGGGTGGCTTTCGAGAAGGTGTGCTGCAGCATGGTGTCGCGATCGCTGTCACCATCGCCAAAGCGCTCGATGTAGCCATCGATCTTGCTGCCCGCTTGATTCAGCTGCACGTCCTCGCCATCCTGCAAAAAACTGTAACGCCCGGAGTAATCCGGCGCGGCGGCGGATGGCGGTTTGGCGGGCGCATTCTGCGCCGCGGCGGTCCGCACACCGGCCAGTGATGGAACGATCAACATCGCAAAAAGGCAAACGCGAGCGGCAACATTGCACCAACGAAGGTTCATAGGGTTCCTTGTACGATTCAGCTTCTTCTATGCTGCCACAAGTCGTCTAATCACATGGCCGCCGCAGAAATATTCCGCTGCGACCCGCTTTTGCGTGATGTTTACCAATGTATAATCCCGCTACTCTGTCCCCCGAAGACGGTAAAGAGCCAGTGCCCAGCGCCGCCACCGCCGCAGGTAAGCCCGTGTCTGGGAACCTCAAAGCTCCGCGCCTCGCCGTCCCGTGGACACCCTGGTTCCGCTCCTTCGTCGAGAACGTTCGCGACCTCTTCCGCCCGGACCCGCCGCCACTCTACCTCACTTCCAAGCCGGGAAAGTTCTGGCCCGACGTCTTTGTCGACAAGCGCCTGCCCGCCGCGCCTTTCCTCCAGTCTTTCGGCGGACACGCCACCTTCATCGCGCTCGTCTGGGTCATCACTTTCGCATTCCTCGGGCAGCCCAAGGTCGTCGACAACTCGAAGCAGCAGCCCGACAAGCTCACCGCCTACGACGTCAGCGAGTATCTGCCACCGCTCTCCTCCGGCAGCGCGCCCGCACCGCAAGCGAAGCAGGGCGACCCGGAGTACGCCAAGCAGCCCATCGTCTCGCTGCCGCCGAAGCCCGATAACCGCATGCAGACGATCGTGGACCCGATGAATCCCAAGCTGCTCACCCACGACATCAAGCTCCCGAATATTGTGGTGTGGACTCCGGTGCCCGCGGCCATCCCCGTGGTTGCAGCCCTCCGCGGCTCCGCGCTGAAGATGCCAAACCTCGCGCCCGAGGTAGTGCCGCCGGCGCCGGAGACGCAGCGCTCGGTCGCTGAGTTGACCGCGCCGAAGCTGCCCGCACCCTCGGTGATCGAGCCGCCACCCTCGCCCGACGTGTTGCAGCGCAAGATCGGGGAGATCAATATCGGACTCGCTGCCAGCGTCGCCCAACCCAAGCTGGTGGTGCCGGTGCAACGCGCCGCCGCCGTCGGCGACGCCAACGCAAAGAAAGATACCCAGTCCGAGGCCCCACCCTCGACCACGCTCGGCGCCGGTTCCGGCGCGCAGGCCATGGGGCAGCTCATCGCCCTCGGCATCCATCCCGTGCAGCCTTCCGGCCCTATCGATCTTCCCGGCGGCAACCGTAGCGGCACCTTCGCCGCCGGGCCTAACGGACATCCCGGCGCGGCGGGCACGCCCGATCAAGCTTGCTGCGGTAACGGACCGGGCGGCACCGGTAGCGGCGCGGGTGGTCCCGGCTCGGGCGGCGGCAATCCTAGCGGCGTCTTCGTCGGCGCTGGGCCCACGAATCCTGGCGCGGGCGTCCAGGGCAACCATCCTGCGAACGGCGCCGGCACGGGCCCGGGCGGCAAGGATCCGAACGGCGGCGCCAAGCCCAACGGCAATCTGAAAGACCTGATGGCCAAAGCCATGGGACCGCCGCGCCTGGCCAACATCCCGCGCGACTCCGCTCCCGGCTCCACCCTTGGCCCCGCCGGACCGACCGCGCCGTCCGACGCCACCAAGATCGACGATTACAGCTTCGGCCCGAAGAAGTACTACACCATGACCATCAACATGCCGAATCTCACGTCGGCGGGCGGCAGTTGGATCATCCGCTTCGCCGAACTGAACCAGACGCGCAGCGCTGCCGAGCTCACCGCTCCGGTCGCGGAACAGAAAGTCGATCCCGCGTATCCGCCTGATCTGATGAAGGCGCGCGTGGAGGGCCGCGTCATCCTTTATGCCGTCATCCATTCCGACGGCACCGTCGGCGAGGTGCGCGTGCTCCAGGGCCTCGACGATCGCCTCGACGAGAACGCCAAGAAGGCCATCGCTCGTTGGCATTTCCGCCCCGCCACCAAGAACGGCGCGCCCATCGACCTCGAAGCCGTCGTCCAGATCCCGTTCGCGGTGAAGAAGAGCCCGTACGGGTTCTAGGTTTTCTGAGTTGTCATTCTGAGCGAAGCCCGAGTCGCAGACGAGGGCGAGTCGAAGAACCCCTATCGCAACCTCACTCTCGCAGCAGGAGCGCCGGCGTCCCGCCGGCTGGCGTGGCGGCATCTTGCCGCCGCTGCGTGCAATGCGACCAGCGACTAGTGACCAGCGACTAGCGACTGCCGGCCATCATCTTCAAGTACGCCACGATCTGCCAGCGCTGCGGCTCCGGCAGGCGTGACCACGAAGGCATGCCGTGCTTCAAGCTGCCGTTATTCAGCAGCCACTGCAGCTCGCCTGGAGACGCCGCCCGCACCCGCTCGGAATTCACCGGGGGGTGCTCTCCGGCTCCCTCGCCCTGCGCGCCGTGGCACTTCGCGCACTTTTGGCGAAAGAGCTTTCCACCCGCCGCGACCGCCGTCGGATCGTTCGCCAGCGGGTTCTGCCGCGCACGCTCTTTCTCCGGGACGCGGCTTCGCCACGTCCCTTGGTTCCCGGCCGAGGCAGCCAGCGCTGCCGACGCGACCAACGTCACCATCAAGAAGATGGTGGCCTGAATGTTTTTCTGCATTGCTCTCTTCGTGTTCCTTCGTGTCCTTCGTGGTTGATGGATTGCTAGCGCTTTTTCGCGAAGATCTGCTCCACCTCGTACCACACCCCGAAGCGCAGCAGCACGCCGTTCGAGTGGTCGTTCAATCCGAATCCCGGCGAGACGCGGAACGTCGGTCCGCTCGGCACGCGAAAGTTCAGTGTGGGCGCGAAATAATGCGCAGTCTGGCGCAGGCTGAGATCGCCGGTATCGCCCAGTCCGCCGTAGATCTCCGCTCCCAAGTCGAAATTCTCGCGGCAGAAGATGCATTCGTCCGCGCTCGCCTTGAGTGCGAGCGGACGGCTCACGCCCACCGCGTAGCCGAACTCCCAAGCATCCTCGGCAAAGTTCTTCTCCGTGATGAAGTTCTCGGAGACGTTCCAGCCCTTGAAGTTGCTGGAGAGGATGAGCCGCAGTTCGATCTCGCGCTTGCGCTCGGCGCGGTCCGCACGTTCGTGAAACTTGTCCACGCCGTCGTGCCCCACGATGCCGAGCAGCGTCCGGTTCGAGCTGTTGATGTCCTCGAACTCCACGTAGAGCACGGGATTGATCCAGTGCTCACGCAGCAGCGGACGGAACCGGTTTTCCCAGCGCCATCCGGAGAACGTCGCGTTCTCGTTGGCCGTGGCCTGCGCGTCGAGGTAAAGCTCGCTCGTCCACCACGCCTTCACGCCATACTCGAACTCGAATGACGTCCCCACGAACGCGTTCCCCCCGCTTTTCATATGAACGCCGGGGAAACCGCTCACCGTCTTCACTCCCACCTCGAGGTTCCCAGGCTCCTCCATCTGGTGTGAGTAGGTGACGAAGTAGTTCTCCTGCGCGCGCGCCGCGGGCGCAGTCAGCAGGGCCCCGACGACCACCCCGGCCAGCAATATGAATGCCGCTCTCCTCATCTCTTATTGCGTCTCAATCCCGCCCTCTTCGTGACTTCCCGCTGCCGCCCTCGCAATTGAAATTGAAATTCATTTTCAATTTCAACTAGACAGTATAGGCACACGCACCGAAGCGGTGCAAGAAGTTGAAAATGGACAAAGCGGCAGCGGGAGCCTGCCTCATGAGACGCGGCGGTGGGTGTCGGTCGGGCCCCGGCCGCGGGTGGCCCACACAAGCCGGTTTTGCTGGTGTGGGAGTATGCCGGCGCTTCCCTGCGTTAATCCGCGTTGGTGGTGTGGGCGCTGGACTGCGACGCGGCGATGTTGTTCTCCACGTACTCGTAGATCGCCGGGTTGGTGACGACTTCGAAGTAGGGCCGCTCGGTCCAGCGTTTGAGCGAGAAATCGCGCGCGTCGATGTGCGGGATGAGTCCTTCGCGGACCACCAGCCGCTGGAACGAGCCGGTGGGCAGCGGCACCAGTCCGGTGTAGAGCTTCACGATCTGGTCGCCGAACAACATGGGCAGTTTCATCTCGTGGAGTTGCAGCGAGATCTCTTTCTTCAACTTCTCGAATGCCGCTCGATTGATGTGCACGCCGCCGATGTTGTAGCGGATGAGGAACTCCTCCGGCATGCCCCCGGTATCGGCGTCGTCCACGCTCTGGAAGGAATAAACGTTGAACAGGCTGTCGGAGCCGGCGAGGAACTTGCGCGCGCCCTTGGTGCAGGATGACAACCGGTCGCTCTCGTTCAGCGCCTTCGAGATCATGATGCGGTTGGCGCCGTCCATCAGGTACATGGGCGCGGAATCCTGGAAGCAGATGCCGATGCCGAGCTCGAGCGGCGGCAAGCCCACGGCGGTGGAGCGTTCGTTATACGCGTGCGTGACCTGGATCATCTCGCGCGCGAGCACGCAGGTGCGCCCCACGCCGAAGCCGGGATCGCCTTCCCTTTCGAAGAGCGCGAGGATGACGGCGTCGCCCTCGATAAAGACTTTCGTCGCGCCGTGCTGTGCCACCAGGCGGTTGACCGGATCGTAGAAGTTCAGGCTGAAATAGCTCGCTGGATTCTGTCCGCGCTCATACAGCGTCCGCGTGAGCGTGGTCGAGTCGCGGACGTCGGCCTTGAGCACCACGTGGTGGATCACCCTATCCTCGGCCGGCTTCTGTTCTTCCGGCAGCAGGAACTCGTAAAGCGTGTTGTTGATGGCGGAGAGTTCGCGCAGCTTGTCGTTGAGGATGAGGTTCACGGCATCCATCGCGGAAGTAAGGCACTCCAGCCGCCGCAGGTCACGGTGGTAACGCATGAAATCGGAGAGGAAGCGTCCCGCCATCTTGGCGCGGTCGGCGCCCTTGCAGCCCTCCACTTTTTTCACCGCGGCGTGCAGATTGTCGGGCGAGATCTTGCCGTGCTCTTCGAGCAGCGTCTCCACGCGCTTGCGTTCGGTGCGCGAGATGAGCGCGTTCTTCAACTGCTGCGCGTTGATGGGCGGCGAATACTGCGTGAGCAGCGGCACCGCTTCATACGATGCGATCACGTGCTGCATCACGTTCTGCGATTCGAGCGCTTCCACCCAGAACCCGAGCAGCGTCTTTTGCGCCTTGCCCTTCTCGTCGTTCTCGCTGGGCGTGCCGCCGGCCACCAGTTCCTGGGCGTTCTCGGGCGCGCTCAGCATCGCATCCAAAGTGTGCTCGCCTTCGCTCGGATCCTTCACCACCTCGAGCGACTTCAGGAAAGCCAGGGCTATCTCCTGCATCGTCTGGAAGCGGTCGGGATCGCGCTCGTAGTTGCCCAGCATCACGTAATGCTCGGCGTTGAGATAGTCGTCGCGTCCGTCTTCGGTGAACAGCAGCCGGTTGGTGAACAGGTCATAGCTCGCGGCCGCGGCCTCGGCAAAGAGTGAGCGGCGCAGGCGACCGAGCGTCTCTTTCTCTATCTCGCGCACGGTGGAGAAGACGTCCTGGCCCACGCGCCGCAGCACCGCTTTCTTGCCCACTTGGAAGCGCCAGAAGCGCTCGCGCATGTCCACGGCCTTGGGCGTGATGTGGCGCATGCTCTCGTAGCCTTTGAGTTTGGTGCGGCATTTCTCGAGCACCTGGGTGTATTGCAGCAGCAGCTCGTTGCGCAGGAACTTGACCACCGCCAGGCGCGCCAGCAGGTCGACGGATACGTTTTCTTCGGCCTTGGCGCGATTGAGCGCGACCACGTGCAGGTCGGTGAGCACACGCTTGAAGTCGGAAAGCTCGGGCGGCTTGGTCGCCGGTTTTGGCGCACCTCCGGGAGCTCCGATCATCTTCGAGGCTCGCGGCGGGGGCGGCGCAAGCGATAGATCTTCCGCCACCATGTCCTCGACTTGGCCGTGCTTGGCCACCAGCTTGCCGACGAAATAGCGCGACACTTCAGACATCTTTGGACTAAGCCAAACGTCGTGGCGGATGTTGTCCACGCCCAGCTGCAGGTCGGCCAGCGCGATCGCCGGCGTGTAGCTGGCGAGGCTGAAGTGCCGCGCGTAGTCGGCCGGGTTCCCGCGTTGGAGGAATGAGAATGCCACTACCGTTTCGCCAGCTCCGCCTGCAATGAGGGGGCGTTCCACCCGATAAGCAGCACCCCGCTACGCTCGGCTTGCGCCCCGTCCGCCCTATTCGCCGTGACCGGTAAGGTCTGCGCCGGGGCTTCGAGCGAGCCGAGCGGCAGCATGATGGCGGATAAAGCGCGGGTCCTCAAACGCATGCACGAGCCTCAAAAATCGGGGGTAAACAGCTGGATGTGAACGGCAGCGTATCACGACGGAACCCAATCCCCAAGTTACCGGGTTACTAGAAAATGTTACCGCAGTCACTAGAAACGTCACTAGAAATGCACCCGTGGCGGCGGTGGATGTCCCCACGAACGCGGCGTGCATGTCACTCTTTAACCCCGTCTCTCGCAGCATGTCGCGGACGTCCCGCGAGATCCCGCGCCGCCCTCCGAAAGCCCTGCCGCGAGCGGTTGCCTTCGACAAGCATCTCCGGTCGTCTACTTCACCCGCGCCTTTTCGAACTCATCACCCTTCTTCCACCCGATCTGGCCGGGCTGCGTCGCGGCCTTCCATCCCAGCGCGAATCCGAACTGCGCCATCACCGCATTGGCGGTGAAGTCGAACTCGGGACGGTATTCGTCCGAAGGATGGTGATAGTCCTTGGCCGTGTATGCATCGTACATCTTGTTCCCCCAGGCTTCACTCTGGCCGCGATACTTGCGACCGGTGTTGACGGAGAACGCGGGCACGCCCACGCGCGCCATGGAAAAATGGTCGCTGCGATAGTAGTGCCCGGCTTCGGGCGCGGCGTCCGGCATGATGGCCATGCGGAACGCCTTCGCCACCTGCTCGACTGCCGGCCCGAAGGTTGTCCGGTCGTAGCCCACGACTTCCAGTTGTTCGGGATATCCGTAGGGCTTCACGTCGTCGTAGTTGAGGTCGAGCTGGACATGCTTCGCCGGGACCGGTGGATGCTCGCCCAGATACTGCGAGCCCAGCAGTCCCTGCTCCTCGGCGGTAACCGCCGCGAAATAAATGGCCCGCTTCGGTTTGGGATTCGCCGCGGCCCACGCGCGCGCCAGCTCGAGCACCATGGCGCACCCGGTGGCGTTATCGAGCGCACCGTTGTAGATGTTGTCGCCGCTCTGGTCAGGACGGATGCCGAAGTGGTCGTAGTGTGCCGTATAAAGAATGGCTTCGCTCTTCAGTCTCGCATCGGCTCCTGGCACCACCGCCACCACGTTGCTCGATTGGAAAGGACGGATCTTGCTCACGATGTGCGCCTTCAGCTTGAGCGGCAGCGGCACCGGCTTGAACGTCTTCTCGCGCGCAGCCTGCAGCAGTTCATCGAGGTCGAGCCCGGCGCCCGCGAGCGCCTTGCGCGCCACCTCGAGCTGCACCCATGCGGCAGCCTTCAGCTTCGCCTGCTTGCCGATGTGCAGGTACGACTTCTCGCCCGACCACGAATTGCGCACGACCTCCCATCCGTAACTCGCCATCTCCGTCTTGTGGATGAGGATCACGCCCACGGCGCCCTTGCGCGCCGCCTGCTCGTACTTGTACGTCCAGCGGCCGTAGTAGGTGAGCGCGCGGCCGGTGAAGAAGTTGGGATCGTCGGAGGGCGGCTCGTTGACGAACATCATCGCCACCTTGCCGCGAACGTCGGCGTCCTTGTAATCGTTCCAGCCATACTCCGGCGCCTCGATGCCGTAGCCCACGAAGACTATCGGCGCATCGATGTCCGCGGTGGCGGTCTGGGATTCGTTGGTGGTGACGTAATCGTCGGCAAACTTCAGCGTCATGGGCGCACCGCTCTCAGGGACGAGTGCGAACGTCGTCGCCTGCGGATCGGTCGCCACGCCCACGAACTGCACCTTCTGCAGATATGTGCCCTCATCGCCCGCCGGCTTCAGCCCGTAGAGTTCGAACTGCGCCGCCAGATAGCGTGCCGCCACGTCGCCGCCGCGCTGTCCCGTGCCACGGCCTTCGAGCAGGTCATCGGCGAGGAACTTCACGTGCGCGCGCACGCGTTCCGCGTCGATAGCGTTCATCGCCGCGGCCACGCCCGGCGGCATCCCAGGAACACTGATTGGCGCAACCCTGATTGGGGCGGCAAGCTTCGCCTTCGCCGGCGCCGGCTTTGCTGCTGGCGAAGACGCTTGCTGCGTGCGTGCGGCGGCTGCGAGAGTGAGGATCAGGACAAGGACGGGAAACAGCTTGCGCATGTACGCTCTCCGTATGTCTTAGCAAACTGCACATTGTAATGAAACTTGTTGGCAAGGGGTCATGCTGAGGGACCGAGGGGCCCCGCAACGGTCGCGAGCATCTCAGACTGCGTGGTGTTTCCCGCGGACCGCGGGATCAGTTCTTCGACCCTCAACCGGCTTTGAATTCGGGCACGTCTTCGCCGGGCTTGAACACCGGCTGCGGCGGCTTGCCGGCGGCCTGCGCCATCTTCTGGTTCAGCGCTTCGATATCCTGCTTGTACCAGCCCACGCTCGACGTCTCGATGGTACCGAAGCCACCATCGGGCGCGATCACGAAAATGGTGGGAACATTGGTCAAGCCGTAAGCGTTCGAGACCGCATACTTGCTCGTCTCCTCGAGCACCATCGGGAAGGTGATGCCGAGCTCTTTCATGAACGATTCGGTGTCGCGCTTCTCGTCCTGCGAGACGCCGATGAGCTGCAGCGCGCTTCCTGGGTTCGCGGCATCTCCTGGGTTCGCGGCATGAAGATTGCTGCGGTAAAGCCGCTCGAGGTACGGAAACGCCAACTGGCAGACGGGACAGCTGCTCTTAAAGAAAGCGAGCGCGACCGGACCGCGCTTCAGCGCCTCGCCCAGGTCGAAGGTGCCACCGCTTACGGTGGGAAGTTTTACCGGCGGTGCCTTCGTCCCAGGTTCGAGTGCGGGCATAGTGATTCTTTCTCCTCAGCTTTTCGATTCTCTTGGGTTTTCGATTCTAAAGTATGCAGTCCGGTCGCAGGAGTTTAGCGACCCTAGAGCAAACGCCGCAGGATTTTCCGCGCCAGGCCGGTGAGCGGCAGCTCGGAGAGACGCGCGGTCTCGACCCACATCCCTTTTGTCGCCGGCACAGCGAAGACCGAGACCTCGTGATCCGTGGTGGTGATGGAGTGGCGCAGCTGCAGAAGTGGGTGGCGCAGCCGCAGCACTGGCTCCGCGCCGTTGGCAACAACGCCGGGCAGCTCCCACATCCCCGGCATCAGTCTGGCATCCGCCGGGCGTTGCACCAGCTTCACCGCATAGACCGGACGATCCCGCCGCGCGAGCGCGTAGGCCGTCTGC
>JALYLW010000002.1 GCA_030774055.1 Acidobacteriota bacterium | reverse complement strand
CCGCGTCGCGGCCGGTGGGACGTACGCAGCTGGCGCCGGCGCGGGCCGCATCGCAGATGCGAGCCGCGGGGCGGCGTGCGTGCTGGCCGATGCGAAGATGCTGCTGAGCGCGGCTGATGCGGCCTCCGGAGCGGGCGCGGCCGGTACGGACGCCCCGGGATAAAGCAGATGCTTCACGCGCGCGATCAGGTCTTGCGGCTGGAAGGGTTTACGGATGAGCTCATCCGCTTTTACCGCGAAGGCTTTTTCCGCGACCGCACGATTCACCACACCAGACATGAGGATGACCGGCGTCTTGCCGAGCATGGGATGCTGCTTGATGTATTGGCAGACCTCGTAGCCATCTTTATCGGGCATGATGACGTCGGTGATGACGATGGCGGGGCGTTCCTGCTCGATCATCGCGAGCGCCGAGGCGGCGTCGTTGCACGCCACCACGTTGATGTTCTCGCGGCGGAAGGCGATCTTGATGACCTCGCGCATGGTGGCAGAGTCATCGATGAAATAAATCGTGGGGGTGGCGCCCTGCGCCGGTTCGCTCATTGCGGATCTCCTTCAGCGACGTCGTCGTGCTCGCCTTCGTCCACTTCACGCAGCGCGTCGAGCATGAGCTCGGTGGCCCCTCGCAGCACGGTGCGGGTGGCGGCGGTCGCACCGGGTACGAATTTGTAGACGCCCACGTCACTGTTGTTGCAGTTCTTGACGATGTGGATCACGGCATCGTCGCCGATCATGTCGCCGGCCTCGGCGTGCGAGACGTCACCACCATCGAAGAAGATGATGCCGTCGAGCATGCCCGCGTTCACGTGCAGCGCGCCGGTCTGGCGCGAGTGCGTCAACATCTGCACCACGCCCGGCAGATCGAGGTGTGAGAGCGAGCCGGAGAGCGCGGTATCCGCCGCACCCAGCATCTGCGTGGGCTGGAAGCCATCTTCATGCGAGCGCAGGAAACTACGGACGTGGGTGGCGATGGAATCAGGTCCGACGCGGCGGTCGATGTAGTCGTCGCAACCGGCGCGGAAAGCTTCCATCAGCGCCTGGTCGCCGCCATCGCCCATCGCGAGGATGGGAATGTGCGCCGTCTTGATGTCGGCGTGCAGCAGCTTGGGCAGGTCGTATGCGGACATCTCGCGCAGGTTGGTGGCACAGAGAATGGCGATGGGCGTGTCCCACTCGAGCGAGGTCAGCGCGAATGCGGACTGCGTGGAGTGTGTGACCTCGAAGCCTTCCTTCTTCAACGCGTCGGCAAGCCGCTTGGCAAAAAAGACGTTGGCGTCTATCACGAGAATCCTGGGCAGGCCGGGAGCTGCGCCGGTGGCGCTCATGCCGCTGCCTCCGAGGCCATCAGCCGTTCCAGGTCGATGACTTCCACGATCTCGTTGTCGAGGGAGAGCAATCCGATGACGTGGCGCGGCAGTTTGCCGGTCGGCGGCAGCAGCTCGGTGGTGGTGAGCTCGCACTCGCCGGAGACCGGGATGGCCGTCCACTCACTGGTGTCGGAGAACTTGCGCGTCGCGATGAGGAAGAACCTGCGCGCAGGCGCATTCGGGCCGACCAGCACGGGCGCGACATCGCAGACAGGAATGATGTGTCCGCGGCGCACGAGCACGCCGGTGAGCAGCCGGGATGCGTGTGGGAACGTCTGCTCGCGGTCGGGCCGCGCCAGCTCGGTCACGGTAGCGGCGGGCAAAGCAAAGCGCTTCGTCCCGATAGGAAAGAGCACGAACGAGCTGTCGCGCGCGGTGGTCATGCGGTCGCGCCTTTTTTCGAGGGCGCAGATTCCGCGGCCTCAGCTCCCGCGACTGCGGCTTGCAGCACGGTGAACTCTGCTTTCGACATGAATGCGGCCGGGTCCACCACCGGCACCACGCGCTCGTCGATCATGGCGAGGCCGCGATACCACTGCCGCTCTTCGCCTTGGAAGGCACGTGGCAGCGCGTGCACCGCGCCGATCTCGATGATGCGGTCGGTGTGGTCCACCAGCACCGCCGCGGCCGAACCGCGGAGCACGAGCAGGCGCGAAGCCTTCGACGGGAACAAACGAAAGTGGAGGTTCGAATCCACCACGAAATATCTCTTGCGATCGCGCTCGAGCGTGCCTTTGAACTTGGCCAATCGCGCGGTGGCCGTGCCCGCGGGCAGCGGCTTCAATCCGCCGGTATTGCGGATCTCTTCCACCGCATGTGCGGCGATGGCGAGGGTGTAGCCACCGACCGCGAACAGGATGACGGCCTCACGCTTCCCGGCCGGCTTCTTCTCGACGCGCTTCACAACGCACCGACCCGGGCCGCGCCGAAGAGGTAGAGCACGCGCTTCTCGAGCGCGGCGAAGATGTTGTCGATGCCCACGACCTGATCGACTGCGCCGGTCTTGATGGCTTCTGCCGGCATGCCGAAGATGACGGAGGTGGCTTCGTCTTGCGCGATGACGTGTCCGCCGAGGTCCTTGATGGTCTGCACGCCGCGCGCAGCGTCGTTGCCCATGCCGGTGAGCACCACGCCGATGGACATTGGCCCGGCAAACTGCGCCACCGTTTCCATGGTGACGTCCGCACACGGCCGATAGCCGGAGATGCGCGGGCCGTCGTCGAGCGTGATGCGTCCGGTCGGCGTGACGCGCAGGTGATGCGAGCCCGGGCAGACGTAGAGCACGCCGGGCTGCAGCATCTCCCCCTGCTCGGCTTCCTTCACCTTTATCTGCGCGATCTCAGCGAGCTGAGTGGAGAACTGCGACGTGAAATTCCCCGGCATGTGCTGCACCAGGATGACCGCGCCCGCGAACCCTGCGGGGAAGCGCGGCACGAAGTTCATGAGCGTCTGGGGACCACCGGTGGAAGCTGCAACGACGACGACGGGAAACTTTCCGTTGCCGCGCATGGCTGCCGGTGAGCCCATGACCGGCGGAGGAGGTTGCTTTGCGAGGG
>JALYLW010000001.1 GCA_030774055.1 Acidobacteriota bacterium | reverse complement strand
GACCCGTCGATCAAACTGCCCGGCCAGAAGAGGGCACACCAAAACAAAAGCGCGGGCCGCGGCCCGCGCTTTTGTTTTGGTGTGCCCTCTTCTGGCCGGGCAGTTTGATCGACGGGTCATGCTGAGGCGACCGAGGGGCCCCGGCGTTTTCACCGGCCGGGGTTTCGGTCCCGAAGCATCTCGGTTCTCAGCGGGCGCGCAGGTGAAGCCAACTCTCCACTAGCCACTAATCACTCGCCACTTTAGACTATGGCGTCCATGCTCCAGTTCTTCCACACGCTTCGCCGCGCCATCTGGCGCGGCTTCGAGCACGATTGTTTCGCCATCGCCAAGGGCGCGGCCTACTCCGCCATCCTCACCATCTTCCCGTTCTTTCTCGTCATCGCCTCCGTGCTCGCCCTCTCCCACCGGACGGAGAGCTTCCTCGGCGAACTCTCCGAGGCCGTGGGACAGATCATGCCTCCAGACGTGCGCGCCGCGGCCCAGCACTACTTCGAGGGCGGACAGCACCATCCCACGCGCCTGATCATCTCCGCCTCGCTCATCACGCTGATGGCGGCTTCCGGCGTGATGATCTCCTGGATGGAAGGCTTTCGTAACGCCTACCGCCTGCCGCGCGAGTGGGGAGTGATCAAGGAGCGTGGCGTCGCGCTCTTCCTCGTGCTGCTCTCGTTCGGTCCCATGACGACGGCCACCATCCTGGTAGGTTTCGGCAACGCCATCCAGAACTGGATGCTGCAGCACTCCAACCAAGAGATCGGCCTCGCCATCCTGCTGCTGTGGCAGGCGGGACGCTGGATCATTTCCACGCTCACTTCGATCGCCGTGATCTCGCTGCTCTACCACTGGGGCATTCCGCGGACGCAGCCTTTCAGCCGTGTGCTGCCCGGGGCCGTCCTCGCGACCGTCGCCTGGTTCACCGCCACCCTCGGCTTCGGGTGGTATGTGACGAAATTCGCGAACTACACCGCCATCTACGGCTCGCTCGGAGCAGCCATCGCACTGCTGGTCTGGACCTACATCGTCTCCGTCGTGGTGCTGATCGGCGCGGAATTCAACGCGCTCGTCTATCCGCGTGTCGTGCTGGAAGAGCCCAAGGCCATCCTGAACCGGCGCGGCAATCCGGTCGGGGTGCGTTAGACTGTTACGTTTCCCCGGGGTCACATTCCAGTGTCACGTTCCAGTGTCACGTTCCAGTGTCAGGTTGTAGGGTCACGTTTCCGCGGTCAGATCCCCAGGTCTTGTTTCCCATGCTTGATTCCCCATGGCCAACGTAGAACAGATCGATCAGCCCGAGAGCTGGCGAGACACGGCGGAGCCGCACCATCGGCTGCGTCGCGCCAAGATCGTTTGCACCCTCGGTCCGGCCTCGAATACCGAGGCCATGATGCGCGACCTCATGCGGCTCGGCATGGATGTCGCCCGCCTCAACTTCTCCCACGGCACCCACGAGGAGCACGCCCGCGTCATCGAGCGCTTGCGGCATGTCGCCGCCAAGGAAGGCCATTCCATCTGCATCCTGCAGGACCTGCAAGGTCCGAAGATGCGTACCGGACGACTCAAGCAGCGCAGGCCCGTCATGCTCAAGGCCGGCTCGCGCATCACCCTCACTCCGCGCGACATCCTGGGCGCCGCCAGCGTGATCTCGACCACCGTCGATTCGCTGGCCCGCGACGTTCAGCCCGGCATGCCCATCCTGCTCTCCGACGGACTCATCGAGCTGCGCGTCAAGGCCATCCGCGGTGACGACGTCGAGTGCGAAGTCGTCAACGGCGGCATGCTCGGCGAGCACAAGGGCATCAACATCCCGGGTGCCGCGCTCAGCATGCCTTCCATGACCGAGAAGGACGAGAAAGACCTCGTCTTTGGATTGAAGAATGGCGTGGACGCCGTCGCCATCTCCTTCATCCGCACCGCCGGCGACGTGCTCGCAGTCAAGAAGATCGTGAGCGCGCACCATTCCGACGTGCCCGTGATCGCAAAGCTCGAGAAACCGCAGGCCATCGAACATCTCGAAGAGATCTTCGATGTCGCCGACGGCGTGATGGTCGCGCGCGGTGACCTCGGCGTCGAGATGCCGCCGGAAAAAGTCCCCGTCATCCAGAAACACATCATCCGCCGCGCCCTCGACTGGCGGAAGCCGGTCATCACCGCCACGCAGATGCTCGAGTCCATGATCGAGAATCCGCGCCCCACGCGCGCCGAGGCTTCCGACGTGGCCAACGCCATCTACGATGGTACCGACGCCGTCATGCTCTCCGGCGAGACGGCCAATGGCAAGTATCCCCGCGAAGCCGTCAGCATCATGTCGCGCATCATCATTGAGACCGAAGCGCACATGCACGAAGGTGGGGTCCGGGAGCGCCGCCACGATAGCCGCTCGCTCTCCATCTCCGAGACCATCTGCGAATCCATCGCGCACGCCGCCGAGGACCTCGACATGCGCGCCATCGCCGTCTTCACCGCCACCGGCTCGACTGCGCGCCTGATCTCGAAGTACCGTCCTAAGGCGACGATCTATGCTTTCTCGTCCATCTCCACCGTCTGCAATCGCCTGAACCTGTATTGGGGTGTGACCCCCATGCCGTGCCAGCACGCGCCCCTCACCGAGGACATGGTGCGGATGGCGGAAGATCAACTCATGCGCGTGCGCGCCGTTACTCCCGGAGATGTGATGGGCATCGTCGCCGGCACGCAGCGCTCCTCCGGTTCGACCAACTTCATGCGCCTGCACGTGGTCGGTTCAGCGGATGGCGCCACCCGCCCTGGGGGCAAAGAAAAAGAGCGCCGGCGGGCGCCGCGTTTGCGTCCCACCGGCGCTCGTAAGCGCTAGCGTCTTCTATTCCTGCTCCTAACGCTACTTCGGGGCGTTCATTTGGTCACCCCGACCTTCGACTCCTGCATCGTCGTTAGCGCGTTGAAGCCCTCGCCGCATACGTTGGCGCCGCCGCTCGAAGGGTTCAGCACGTCGCGCGACTTTGCCACCACCACCACCCAACCCGACTTCGCAGCGTAGATGCAGCGCTTCGAATCGCGCGGCTTGATGCGGGAGACCTCTTTGCAGTTCACCCGGTCCACGTACAGCTCTTCCGAGCCGATGTTGGTCACGGTGAAGCGCATGTCGGCGGAGGGATCTTTGTAGCCGGTCGAGACCTCGTCGATGGCCACCAGGTTGGTAGCGTCCGAGCACGCCGGCGAGATGATCTGCCCATGCCCGATCTGCCGTACCACGCTGGTTCCAGGAATAGGCGCCCCTGTGCCCACGCCGGCCCCTGCCGCCGACGATGGTAGCTGCTTGTTCGCCGCCGCCGTTTGCGCCGCCGTCACCGTCGCGTTCGGATCTTTCGCCGCCTGTGCCACTTGCTTTGCCACCGCTGCCTGCGCGTTCGAACTGCTGGCACTTGGCGACTCCGCCGTCGGCGTAGTCGTCGTGGCCTGTGCCTGCGGCTGGCGTCCAGTCAGCGTTGCCAGCGTGTCGTTCACGTTCACCGAGAGATTCTGTCCGCCCACATTCCCGCTGAGCACGGTCCCCGGCGTCGAACCAGCCGGCCGTGATCCGCTCGAAGCGCTGGTTGTTCCTGCCGACGCCGTCATGGTGGGCTTGGTCGCCTCGGCGGAGAAATCCGCATCGTTGATCTGCGGATCGAAATCCATCTTGGTCAGCGCCTCATCCTCGGTCCACGGATTCAGCGTCGAAGTGTTGCGGGTGAAATGGTCGAACGGCACCATGATGCCGCTCACGTTGCGGAAGTCGCTCCATTGCTCGGTCGTGTTCAGGATCACGCCCGGCTGCTTGCGCTGCACCAGGGTGTAATCGGCGGCGCTGATCCATTCGTCATACTGGCCCACGTCGTCGATGGCGAGCATGTGGTACGCCCACTTGCCGTCCACGCGCTCCTTGCCCAGCATGCGCACTCTCTCTGAGGTCGCACTCTTGGAAGGCATGACCAGGCACATCGCGATCACGCTGTCGTGGTAGGGCGTGGGCGGCCGCCGGTTCACCGTGCCGGAGTTGTCCGTCTCGATGCGCAGGGTAGATGTGTTGATCACGATCGCTCCTGTGCCCGCGCCACTTTCCGTGCGGATGCGGTCAGGCTCTTTCGCCTCGCACGCGTCGTGGTAGCTCACCGCTCCCGAGCGCGTGATCTTGCGCGTCACACGGATGGCGTTGAAGCCCTTCAGCTTCTCTTTGCCGTAGTCGCCCAGGCCTTGCGCCTCACGGTGGTTCATCAAGATCTCGCGTGTGCCGTTCGGCGTCTTCCAGCGCCGTGCGCGGTCCGCCGCGCTCGCCGCAAAGCTGCTCGTGACCATGCACACAGGAATAACGACAGCCAACAGGATGTGTAGACGTGTGAGTCTCATAAGGTTTGTGTTCGGGGGCGGAAATATACCACGCCAGCCGCAGCTTGGGGAGAGGGGGCTTGGTTCTCAATCAACACTCAATAATCAACAATCAATTCACCCAGCCGCCGCGGTCCTCGCCGTTGCCCTTCTTGGGCGGTTCGTCCGTCGGCGGGATGTAATTCCCGTGCTCATCGAACTTCACATCGCGATCATGGTCGCGCATGTAGACCTCGAACTTGCGCGCGGCGCGCTTCCGTTTCCAGCGGTAGTAAGCGTTCTTCATCCGCGCGAACGGGCCTTCGCTCTTCATCTTGCCCGGCGGGACATACGCGCGGTCGGATAGGCCGCGCCCGGCAAAGCCACGCGCGGGCGCGCGACTCCTGCCGAGGACGACTGCGAACCACAGATATCCAGCGCCCAAGCCGAGCAGGAGTACCAGGTAGAAGAGAGCGAACCGGTTCAGCAGCAGGTAAGCCGTCTCGATCCCGGCGGAGATGAACACGATGAACCGCACCGGTACGGGAATAGGGATGGGGATAGGGATGATGGTCGCGTCACGGTTGAGCAGGAAGAAAACCATCAGGATCGCGTTCGCGGCGGCTCCCGGACCCAACGCCGGCCCGCTTCCGACCACTCCCGTGAGCGAAAGCGCAAAGCCGAGCATGCCGGCAACGATCAGCGAGCTCAGGTACAACTGCACGAAGCGGCGGCTTCCAATCTGCGCTTCCACCGCTCCGCCCAGGAAATAGACACCCAGCATCGACAACACAAAGTTCAGCGGATCCACGTTCACGAAGCCATAACTAAGGAACTGCCAGACCCACCCTTGCAGCACGGTCTCGCGGCTCAGCGTCCCGAGGGCAACGATGGTGGCCGCCAGCGCGGGCGCAAAGGCGGACAGCAGCAGGATCACAACGTAGATCCCGGCGCTTACCAGGATGATGGAACGCACCGCACCCGTGAACGGCGGGAAGCCTCCCATGCCCATGCCACCGCCACCGCTCGGGTTGTAACGTCGCGTCGTCATGCTCTCTCTTTGATGCTACTTCTTTTCGGACGGTGCGGGCGTTGCTGCGGGTGGCGTCGCTTGACGCATCTTCGGCTGCGGGACGACCGGCAGGCTCCGATGCCCCTGCCTGTCCAGCGCGCGCACTCCGAAGACCACGTTGTCTTTCGAGCGCTTCAGCACCGCCATGCGCACGTCGCCCACCGCCTCCACGTTCTCCCACTCCGGCGCCGTCGTCGGACGCCACACCACTTCGTACGCCGTGGCGCGGCCGTCAGGCGAAGCGTCCCACGTGATGGTGGTGTCGTTCTCCAATTTCTCCGTGACCATGGTCACGTTCACCGGAGACGCCGGCGCACTCGCCAATTGTGCCAGCGTGGCCGCGTTCAATCGCGCCACGTTCGCCACGTAGTCGAAGTCCACGAACTTCACCAGGTCTCCGTATTCGATGCCGTTTTCCGTGCGCACGTCCTGGTGCTGATGCGTGTAATCCTCGCGATATTCCGTGAACCGCACGGCCGCGAAGCCCTGCTCGTTGAAGCTGGTGTGATCGCCGCCACGCAGGTAGCGGTCGCGGCGAAAGACCAGCTTCGGCCCGAAGTCGCCCTTCGCCATGTATTTCTTCGCCGTCTCGCGGACGTAGCGCGCCACCTGCCGCGAGCTGGAATCGCTTTCCCCGCCGATATTCCGCAGCATGCGGAGCTGTTCCTCGGTCGCGCTTACCGGCACGCCCTCGGAGAAGACCCGGACGATGCTCGCATCCTGCCCCGCCGTCTTCACCCCGCCGACAATGTCGTTGTTCAACACGGCATCGAGCTGCCAGCCTTTCTCCTTTGCCATCTTCGCAAAGTGCGCGCTGCCGTAGAGGCCCTGCTCTTCCCCCGCCACTGCCAGGAAGATGATGGTCGCCGGAAATTTGTACTTGCTGAGCACGCGCGCGCACTCCAGGCTCACCGCCGTGCCGCTGGCATCGTCGTTCGCTCCCGGAGCTGCGGACTTCCCATCCGTCGGGCTCGTCGGCATCGAGTCGTAGTGCCCGGTGACGAGATAGATGTGCTTTGCCGCCTCGGCATCGGTGCCGCGCAGGATGGCGTAGACGTTCGCCAGGTCGGTGGGCTGCGGCACGCGGCGTCCCGGCGCCTGCGTGAACTGGTCGTAGCTCACCTCGAGACATCCGCGGCAGGCGGCGGCGTAGCGCTCGAACTCACTCTTGATCCATTCCCGCGCCGCGACGATGCCTTTGCCTTGCTTGGCCAGCTCGGGATCGTTCGCCGAGAGCGTGTTGCGTGTCCCAAAGCTCACCAGCTTCTCCACCGTCGCCTTCACTCGCGCCGGCGAAACATCTTTCAGCGCGCTGACGATGTGCGGATCCAGCGCGGCGTTGGCGGCATTTTTTACCGCCGGCTTCTGAGCAACCATGGCGCCGGGCAGGGCCATCCCAACCGCGAGCCCTATAGCCAATCGAATACGTAGCATTTTGTGGGGATCCTTGCTTGTGTTCGCTGCCGGTGCTTGACGGCGGCTGCCAGAGATTCTAAATATACCGAGGGGGTCGCGCCATTCCCGTTGCACCGCTTCTGGTGCATGGCTCCGGGAGGTCGCGATATCGCCGAAAGGGGTTCCAATGGTCTTGTGTCCGGAGTGTGAAACCGATCTCGACGTCGATCCCGAAGAAGTCGACGAGGGTGAGATCGTCTCGTGTGTCGAGTGCGGCACCGACTTTGAGGTCGTCACCACCAACCCGCTCGAGCTCAAACTCGTGGGCAATGATGACGACGAAGAAGCAGCCAAAGAGGAGAGCGAAGACGGTGATGACTAGGGTCACGGATAGGCTCACGGATAGGGTCACGGATAGGGTCACGGATAATGACACGACGAATGCCTAGCCGCCGCCGCACCCGCCTCCTCGCGCTCGCGCTTCGCGGCGGGCTCTGTACAGCGCTGCTCGCGCTGTTGTTGTTGCCCGCTTCTCCCGCCGCCGCCAAGAATAGGGAAGAACCGTACGCGCTCATCTTTGGGACTGTCTGGACCGCTGACAGCCGTCCCGCCTACGGCGTCAAGGTGAAGATCCGCCGCGCCGACCAGAGCAAGCCAAAGTGGGAGGCCGTGTCCGACCACCATGGCGAGTTCGCCGTCCGTGTGCCCGCCGGCAGCGCCGACTACGTGCTCCAGGCCGATGTGAAAGGCCCAAAAAACACCCCTAAGCCCGAGACTAAGGTCCACGTGATTAATGATGAGCGGGTGGACGTAAGCTTGCATCTAACCGAGTAGAACCCCAAAGTCTCAGGAGCCCGAAGTCCAGGAGGACGTGTGAAGAAGGTGTTTCGTGTGCTCGCGCTGGCAGGCCTGGTCGTGCTCGGTACGGGCGCTCTCTCGGGGCAGATCTTCCCGCGTCCGAAGAAAGAGAACCAGCTGCGTACCCTCGAAGGCCTGATCATGGGGAAGGGCGATGCCCCGCTTCCCGGCGCCGTGGTCTATCTGAAGAACGTGAAGACGCTCGCGGTGAAGAGCCTCTACTCCGGGGACGACGGCAGTTACCGTTTCAACGCCCTCTCGCCCAACAGCGATTACGAAGTCTTCGCCGAGTACAAAGGACAGAAGAGCAGCGTCAAGACGCTCAGCTCCTTCGACTCGCGTCCCGCGGCCCGCATCAACCTCCACATCGACATCGAAAAGTAAGCATCGCATGGCGCGGCCGGCCGCGGCCTCTGACTCAAGCACAAAGCAAAAAGGCCGCCCTTGCGGACGGCCTTTCTACACTCCAAAATCCTAGTTCTGATCGTTGCTCGCGCGCTTCCAGTTGATCAAATCCCCCAGCGTCGTGCTGGCGCCCGAACCCGACGACGATGACGCGCTCTCGCGCTTGGCCGGCTGCTTGTAGGTCTCCACTTCCTGGCGGCTGGCCTCTTCGCCCACCGCGCGGATCGAGAGCCCCACCTTCTTCTCTTCCGGATTCATCTTGATGATCTTGAAGTCGTGCTCCGTGCCCGATTCCAGCTTCAGCGGCGCGCCGTGCGCGTCGGTGGCTTCGGAGTTGTGGCACAGGCCCTCCACGCCCTGCGCGATCTCGACGAACGCGCCGAAGGTGGCCGTACGCATCACTTTGCCGTGCACCACGTCGCCGACTTTGTGCGTCTGGAAGAAGGTCTCCCACACGTCGGGCTGCAGCTGCTTCATGCCCAGCGAAAGGCGCCGCTGCTCCGGCTCGATGCCCAGCACGACCGCCTTCACCTTGTCACCCTTCTTCAGCACTTCCGAAGGATGCTTGATGCGCTTGGTCCAGCTCATGTTCGAGACGTGCACCAATCCGTCGATGCCGTCCTCGATCTCGACGAACGCGCCAAAGTCGGTAAGGTTCCGCACCTTGCCCTCAACGATCGCCCCGGTCGGATACTTCTCGTGCAGCGTCTCCCAGGGATTCGTTTCCAGCTGCTTCATGCCCAGCGAGATGCGCCGGTCGGTGGGATTCACGTTCAGCACCACCGTCTCCGCCTCGTCGCCGGCCTTTACCATCTTCGAGGGATGTTTCATCCGCTTCGACCACGTCATCTCCGAGACGTGTACCAGTCCCTCGATGCCTTGCTCCAGTTCGATGAACGCGCCGTAGTCGGTCACCGAGATCACGCGGCCTTTCACGTGCGCGCCCACCGGATAGCGATGCGCGGCGTCGAGCCACGGGTCGGGGGTGAGCTGTTTGAAGCCGAGCGAGACGCGCTGCTTCTCGGTGTCGTACTTCAGGACTTTCACGTGGATCTCATCGCCTACGTTCACCAGGTCGCGCGGATGCGTGAGCCTTCCCCAGGACATGTCGGTGATGTGCAGCAGGCCGTCGATGCCGCCCAGGTCGACGAACGCGCCGTAGTCGGTCAGGTTCTTCACCGTGCCGGTGAGCACTGCGCCCTCCGCCAGGTCGGCCAGGGTCTTCTCGCGCTTGCCTTTCAGGTCTTCTTCCAGCAACTCCTTGCGCGAGACCACGATGTTGCCGCGCTTCTTGTTCAGCTTGATCACGCGGACTTCGATCTCTTGTCCCTTGAGCGCATCCAGGTTGCGCACCGGCTTCACGTCCACCTGTGAGCCGGGCAGGAACGCCTTCGCGCCCGCCACCTCCACCGAGAGCCCACCCTTCACCCGCTCGACCACGCGGCCTTTGATCGGGGACTTCTCGTTGTACGCCTTCTCGATCTCGTCCCACGCACCAAAGCGCTGCGCCTTCTCGTGCGAGAGCCGGATGCCACCTTCTTCACTCTCGCCTCCCAGGATCATCACCGGGATCTCGTCGCCCACGTTGTAGCGCACCTTGCCTGCATGGTCGGTCACCTCGGCGAGCGGCACCACGCCCTCGCTCTTCTGGCCGATGTCAACCACCACGCTCTTCTCCGTGATCTTGATCACGGTGCCTTTGGTGACGCGGTTTTCGTGGGAGGTCGCAGCGGCTGCTTCCGCTTCGGCTTCGAAGTTTTCAAGTACGGTGGCGAAGTCTTCCATGGTCTCTTTGTCTTTCCGTGCCGGGGCCGCGTGCTGCGGCCGCTCGCCGGAAGTAGGATTCGATTGCGGGCTAACGGGATGCGTTACAGGATTTGTTACGGGATTCTTGGCGGGATCGGTCACGGGATGCTGCTGCGCTTCCGCCGGCGTTGGCTGTTGCTCTTGCTGCTGCTCTTCGGTCCGAAGTGTGGTCTCGTCTGCCAACGTTTTAAACCTTCACCGGCACGCGCCGGTACGGGAAAGTCTGGCCGTCGCGGTTCTCAGGGTCGGGGCCTTCGCTCGAAACTCCCATACGCATCGATCATATTGACGCGCCGGGAAAACCCACGAGGAAAGTCAGAACGAGAGGCTGGAAAACCAGCGGCCGGATCTGCGAAGCTCATCGCTCCGAGACTCTTCGACTATAACAACCACCCTTGGGGGTGTCAAACCGCAGCCGGCATGATTTTTCTGTGCCCGGCCACCGCAGGTGACGATCCTTTCGTGCCCTGGGTGAGGGCTCACATTGTGTCGATCGTGTGACGCTTTTCGTCCCCGCTGCGAAGGATGTTACCCTTTCGCCGATGGACCGCATCTTCACTCCCTGGCGCTACGGCTACGTCTCGCAGGCGGAAAATGCGCCCGGCTGCATCCTTTGTGACCTGTCCCAGGAAAAGGACGACCGCAAGGCGCGCATCGTTCATCGCGGCAAGCATTGTTACATTGTCCTCAACGCCTTCCCTTACACCTCCGGACACGTCATGATCGTCCCCTACGCGCATCTCGACACGCTCGCGCAGCTTCCGCGGCCTGCCGCCGACGAGATGATGGCCCTCACGCAGCGCATGGAGGGTGTTCTGGGCTCGGTCTACCATCCCGAGGGCATGAACGTGGGGATGAACATCGGTAAGGCCGCCGGAGCGGGCATCGCCGGACACATCCACATGCACGTCCTGCCGCGCTGGACCGCCGACTCCAATTTCATGACCACCGTCGGCGAGACGCGCGTCCTCCCCGAAGACCTCGCCGTCACTTGGGACCGCCTGACGAAGGCCTTTGGGTCGGTTTGATTGTCATTCCGAGCGAAGCGAGGAAGCCCTATCGTGCCGATGAACTCCCCTTACGCTTGTTTCTTCTACAATCCACCCAGTGAGCGATCCCACACCAGCCGTTGATGTCGCCGAGGAAGCGCTGCCCTCCCGCAACCGTTTCCTCTCCCGTTTTGCGGGGCTCGCTGCGGCGCTTATTCTGCGTCTCATCGGCATCACGCTGCGCGTCACTATCTCGATCGAGGAAGGCGGTCCACCGAGCTTCTACGTCCCGGCAACCGTCTACAGCTTCTGGCACCGCTGCATCCTGCCCGCGGCCTGGGTCTACCGCGGGCGCGACATCGGGGTGATGACCTCGCAAAGCGAAGACGGCGAATACATCGCGCGCACCATCGAGCGCTTCGACTTCGTTCCCGTCCGCGGCTCGAGTTCGCGCGGCGGCGCGCGCGCGTTGCTCGAGATGCGCCGGCTCGTCGAGGCGGGACACACCGTCGCCTTCACCATCGACGGCCCGCGCGGCCCCAAGTACGTTGCCAAGCCCGGCCCCGTCCTGCTCGCGCGCTCCACGCAGAAGCCCATGCTCGCCTTCCACTTCGCCGTCGATCGCGCCTGGGTGCTCAACACCTGGGACGAGTTCATCATCCCCAAGCCATTCTCCCGCGTGCTGCTGCGCGTGAGCCGCTACATGTGGGTGCCCGCCACCGCAGACGAGCCCGCCATGCAGCGTCACCACCAGGAGTTGCAGGCTGCGCTCGACCGCGTCCGTACCTTCGCGGAAGAAAACTTGCGCGCGCACCCTCGCGCCTGATCATCCCACCGCCGTTTGACAGACGGTTCTCCGCCCGCTAATCTTCTTCCGCTGCCCTGCGCAGCTCGTTCTTTCGCAACTTTCCTTTGGTTCGCGCGCTCGTCCGCCTTGGCGGATGAGCAGGGAAGCGGGTGAGAATCCCGCGCTGCCGCGCAACTGTCAGGAGGACCATCCGTCCGCCACTGTCCCGCACCGCGGGATGGGAAGGCGTGCGGAGGGGCCCATGTTTTCAGAGTAGGTTTCGAAACATGGCCCACGTCCTCGTAAAGCCAGGAGACCGGCGCGAACCGCAATGACCAACCCCTTTCGCGTGCAAAGGAGGAATCATCGTGCGTTCCCGTCGCTTCGTTTTTCTCCCGCTGTTTCTTTTGACGCTGTTCGTTTTGACGCTCTCCGTCTCCGCGTCCTTCGCCGCTTCACTCACCGTAAAAGTCACTGACCCGCAGCAAGCCGCCGTCATCGGCGCGCGCGTTACTATCTACCGCGGCGCAGCGGTCGCTGCCATCCGCCAGACCGCTGCCGACGGCACTGCTACCTTCGCCGGCCTTGCCGATGGCGACTACCGTGCGGAAGTCCTCGCGCCTGGCTTTGCGCCCGCATCCCTCGCCGTCGCACTGCCGCGTGCTAACCCACTCGCCGCGCAGCTCGCCATTGCTGTGCCGGCTGAGACCGTGAACGTCACCGCCACCGGCGTGCCGCTCGCGGCGGAGAACTCCGGCTCCAAGGTCGAGACCCTCAACCCACAGCAGCTCGAGCTGCTGCAGCCCGTTGCCGCGGCCGACGCGCTTCGCTTCCTCCCCGGCGCCGTCGTCAACACCGTGGGACGCCGTGGCGGCCAAGCCTCGCTCTTCGTTCGCGGCGGCGAATCGCGCTACAACAAAGTCATCGTGGACGGCGTCGCGGTCAACGATCCCGGCGGCACCTTCGATTTCGGCGTGCTGCCCATGTACCAGGTCGACCGACTCGAGTTCTTCCGCGGTCCGCAGAGCGTGCTCTACGGCTCCGACGCGATGACCAGCGTCGTCCAGACCTGGAGTGCGGCCGGCTCTACGCACACGCCCGAGCTGCGCTTGGGGGCTGATGGCGGCACCTTCTCCACCGCGCGCGGATACGCCGCGCTTGCCGGCGCCTGGCAACGCCTCGACTACAACCTCTTCGCTGACGAGACGCATAGCGAGGGACAAGGCGTGAACGACGCCTACTCCAACTCCGAGCAGGGCGCGAACGTCGGCTTCAGGCTCAGCCCGCGCGCCATCCTGCGGCTGCGCGCGCGCCACTCCAACAATCGCAGCGGCGTGCAGGGCGCATGGGACTATAACGGCAACCAGCTCGTCGATCCAGACACCGATCAGCGCGCCCGCCAGAATAATTTCCTCGGCTCCGCCGAACTCACCGTGCAGGCGCCCGCGCGCCTCACTCACACCTTCCGCGTCTTCGAGTACTCGCACCACCGCTTCAACGAAGACAGCTTCTTCGATCCCGGCCGCCTCTTCGCCTTCGATTTCCCCTTCCAGGCGTTCGCGAACATCTATCGCGCCGGCTTCGACTACCAGGGCGAGTACCAGCCCAGCGAGAATGCCCGTGCGACCTTCGGCTACCAGTTCGAAGACGAGCATGGCGAGGTCGGCGAACTGCTCAGCAGCTCCGTCAGCCACGGACTTCGCCGTAACCATGCCGTCTACCTCGAGACCGTGTTGCTGTGGAAGCGTCTCAGCCTCGTCCCTGGATTCCGCTACGTGCACAACGAGAGTTTCGGCGACCGCGTCGTCCCGCGCGTCGCGCTCAGCTTGCTCGCGCTGCGTGGCGGCGACACCTTCAGCGGCACGCGCCTGCGCTTCGTTTATTCCGAGGGCATCAAGGCGCCGCGCTTCGAGGAATCTTTCGGACAGGGCGGCGGTTTTCCCATCCTGCCGAATCTTGCGCTCAAGCCCGAAGAGGCCACATCGTTCGAGACCGGCGTCGAGCAAGCGTTCGCCGGCGGAAAATATTCCGCCTCTGCCACCTACTTCCACAATCTCTTCCGCAACAAGATCGATTTCTCGCTCGACCCCTGCTTCTGCCAGGGACAGTACGTCAACGTGAACCGCGAACTCGCGCACGGCGCCGAGTTCGAGTTTCACGCGCGCTTCTCCGCGCACCTCGGCATGACCGCCGGCTACACCTATCTCTCGTCCCAGATCCTCGAAGCGCCCTTTGCCTTCGATCCGTTGCTCGCGCCCGGCCAGCCACTGCTGCGCCGTCCCAAGCACTCCGGCTCGTTGCTGGTCGCGTATTCCGGCAAGCGTTGGGGTGCGGACCTGGCCGGAACCTTCATCGGTCCGCGCCGCGATTCCGATTTCCTCGGCTTCGGCATAGACCACGCTGCCGGTTATGCTCGTTTAGACTTTGGTGGCTGGTACGCCATCGATCGCCACGTCACCGCGTACGCCAACGTGGAGAACGCGACCAACCGGCGCTATCAGGAAGTGGTGGGATATCCCGCGCTCAAGGCGAACTTCCGTGCGGGACTGCGTTTCGTTATCGGCGGTGAGTGATGAGGCGGGCAGAAGCGAGGAAGAGCGCGAAGGCGCTGTAGACCAGGCGTTTCGATTCGCGGAAGGCGTCGCCAAAGCCGCGTAGCGGACGTGCCGGCACGCGGTGGCCGTTGCCGTTGATGTGGCCGTTCTGGTGTCCATTCTTTGCCGGCGCCATCGGCGCCGTCGAAGTCACGCCGGCATACTTCTGGCGCGCCAGCAGCAGCTTCGATACTTCGGCATCGTCGAGCAGTTGCGGCGTGCCCAGCGTCTGGCACACCACGCTGATCTTGGCGAAGTGCTCCACCGTCTCCATCTTCATGTACGCCTTTTCGAGCTCCTCGGCGTACGCGACCACGCCGTGGTTGGCCATGAGGATGGCGTCGTAACCCGGCACCAGCGGCTCGAGCGCCTCCGCCAACTCCGGCGTGCCTGGCGTGGCGTACTTCGCCAGCGGGACGCACCCGAGCGCGACCACGATCTCCGAGACCAGGGGCTGGTCGAGCGCCTGGCCGCAGGCCGCGAATCCCGTCGCCGTTGGCGGGTGCGCGTGCACCACCGCGTGGATGTCCGGACGCAAACGATAGATCAGCAGATGCATCCCGATCTCGCTGGTCACGCCGCGCTTTCCCGAGACTTGGCGGCCATTCGGATCGACCACCGCCATGTCGTCGGCTTCCATCATGCTCTTGCACATGCCCGTGGGCGTCACCAGGATGTTGCCGTCGCTCAGGCGTACCGACAGATTGCCGTCCGTCGCGGCCACGAAGCCGCGCTCGTGCAGCATCTTGCCGAAGCGGCAGATCTCCTCGCGCGTTTGGCGTTCGTTTTTCAGGTGGTCGTCTCCGGACGCTATTCTGCGCCGTCCATCCTACCCCAGCTTCCCCTCGCCGACAATCAACCTTGAGCCGTTTTGCTCAACCGGGAACCGGGTGTGTCATCCTGAGCCGCTGCAGGACGAAAGCATCTCACCGCCTAGGCTCCGCCCGCCTCCCGGCCCAACGCAGCGAACCGCTGCCGCGCCCTATAATCGCCGGGTCCATGCTGGTCCGCGATTTCGACTATCGCCTTCCCGAAGAGCTGATCGCGCAGGCGCCGCTCGCCGACCGCGCCGCTTCGCGCTTGCTCCACCTCGACCGCGTCTCGGGTACCGTTGCCGACCGCATGTTCCGCGAGCTTCCCGCGCTGCTCCGTCCGGACGACCTGCTCGTCTTCAACGACACCCGCGTCTTTCCCGCGCGCCTCTTTGGCAGGCGCTCCGGAACGCGCTCGCAACCGATCTCAACCAGCAATCCCGCCGCGAAGGCTTTTCTGCAAGGGCGCATCGAGGTTCTCCTCACCAAGCCGGTCGCGGACGCCTCGAGAAATGAGGAACCAGAGACTGGAAACCTGATCTGGCAAGCACTGGTCCGCCCCGGCCGCAAGATCGGCGTTGGCGAAAGGCTCTCCTTCGGGAGTACGTATAAAGACGGTACGTATAAAGACGGCACGCATAAAGACGGTACGCATAAAGACGACCTTCACGCCGAAGTCATCGCGCGCGGCGACTTCGGCGAACGCACCTTGCGCTTCGATCCCGTGCCTGACTTCTTCGCTGCCCTCGAGCGCATCGGACACATCCCGCTGCCGCCCTACATCGCGCGCGCCGACTCCGCCGCCGATCGCGAGCGCTACCAGACCGTCTACGCCAAAATAGAAGACCGCGGCTCCGTCGCCGCCCCCACCGCCGGCCTGCACTTTACGCCCCAGATCCTCGACCAGCTCCGCGTGGACGGCATCGAGACTGCGAACGTCACGCTGCACGTCGGCCTGGGGACGTTCCAGCCCATCCACGCCGAGCGCGTCGAAGACCACAAACTGCACACCGAGTCGTATTCCATCTCGCCCGCGGCCGCCGACCGCATCAACGCCGCGCTCGCCGTCAAACGCCGCATCGTCGCCGTTGGCACCACCACCGTGCGCACGCTCGAATCCGTTGCCGCTCAAAACGTCGCCGCAGCGAAAGATGGCAAGATTGTTTCCGGCTCGGGCGAAGCGGACATCTTTATCTATCCCGGGTACTCCCGCATCCGAAGCCCCGAGTTCCGCGTCGTCGGCGCGCTGCTCACCAACTTCCATCTCCCGCAGTCCACGCTGCTCATGCTCGTCGCCGCCTTCGCCGGACGTGAGCACACCCTCGCCGCTTATCAGCACGCCGTCCGCGAAAAATATCGCTTCTACTCCTACGGCGACTGCATGTTGATCGAATAGGAATATTGCGGAGTCGTCATCCTTCGCGCGCGGGTCTTGCGCGCGGAGGATCTATGCATTCCGCTTGCGCAACCACTCCGTCACGCTAGGCAATTGCACCGCGCTCCGTTACTGTGTTCCGTCCATGCCCGCATCGCGTCCACGCAGCCACTGGCACGCCGTCACCGCCGGCTTCCTCGGCTGGACGCTCGACGCCTTCGATTTCTTCGTCGTCGTCTTCCTCGTAGACACCCTCGCGCGCGAGTTCAGCGTCACCAAATCCGCCATCATCGCCACCATCGGCGCCACGCTGGTGATGCGTCCCGTCGGCGCGCTGCTCTTCGGGCTCCTCGCCGACCGTTATGGACGCCGTGCTCCCCTCATGGGCAACGTCATCCTGTTCTCGCTGCTCGCGCTGCTCTGCGGCTTCTCCACCAACTACACGACGTTCCTCGTGCTGCGCTCGCTCTATGGCATCGCCATGGGCGGCGAGTGGGGCGTAGGCGCGTCGCTCGCCATGGAAGCCGCACCGCCACGCTGGCGCGGAGTGTTGAGCGGCATCCTCCAATCCGGCTACTCCATCGGATACCTTCTCGCCGCCGTCGCCGCGCGCCTCATCCTGCCGAACTTTTCCGCAGACAGCGGCTGGCGCTGGATGTTCTGGATCGGCGGTATCCCCGCGTTGCTCGCGCTTTACATCCGCATGAAGGTCCCCGAGTCCGAAGCGTGGAAGCAGCATAAGCAGCCCAGCTTCGTCGCTGTGCTGCAGACCGCAGCGCGCCACTGGAAGCTCTTCGCGTACCTCTGCCTGCTCATGACGCTCTTCATGTTCCTCTCTCACGGCACGCAGGATCTGTATCCCGACTTCCTGCGCAGCGTCATGAGTGTGCGCCCGGCCACGGTCGCGTACCTCGCCATCTTCTATAACGTGGGCGCGGTCCTCGGCGCCATCGCCTTCGGCCAGCTCTCGGAAAGTTTTGGACGCCGCTATTCCATCGTCAGCGCGCTCTCACTCTCCCTCGCCGTAGTGCCACTGTGGGCGTTTGGCGACACGCTACTCAAGGTCGCGCTCGGTTCGTTCCTGATGCAGGTCGGCGTGCAGGGCGCGTGGGGCATCATCCCCGCGCACTTGAATGAGCTCGCGCCGGACTCGGTTCGCGGACTCGTCCCCGGCCTCGCCTACCAGATGGGCATCCTCTTTGCTGCGGGCACCAACTCCATCGAGTACGCGCTGCGCGACCGCATCGGATACCGCTGGGCCCTCGCCGCCTTCGAGCTCACCACCATCATCCTGCTCGGCATCGTCGTCCTGCTCGGCCGCGAGGCAAAAGGGAAGAGCTTCCTGCGCGAACCCGCCGCGGACCTTGTTATTCCCGCGCCTTAGCCGGAGTAGCGCCGGCGTCCCGCCGACTGTGGCGGCGGCATCCTGCCGCCACTTGCCAAGCGAACTTGGTACTTTCCTGTCTGCGTCCATCCGCGTTCATCTGCGGCGAAACCTCCTGTTATTCTTGAAGCAATGCCCAACACCCGCATCTCGCGACAGAAGCGCGCCGAACGCGAGAAGGCCAGCGCTGCCCCCGCCGTACTCGCGAACGCCCAGCCGCCCCTGCCGCCCGAAATCCATCCGTCCGAAGCGAAGACGAAGTCCGCCGCCTCACCCGCCAGCGGTAAGCCGCCGAAACCAACAGGCAAGGGCCGCGTCTTCCTCATTGACGCGATGTCGTTCATCTTTCGCGCCTATCACGCGATGTCGCGCCAGCGGCCCATGTCCACTCGCACCGGAGTGCCCACCGCCGCTACCTACGTCTTCGTCAACATGCTGCGCAAGCTGCGCGCCGACTTCAGTCCCGAGCACATCGCCGCGGTCTTCGATATGGCTGCGCCCACGTTTCGCGACGAGCAAGCCAAGCAGATCACCAGCGTCCGCAAGTACGACGCCAAGACGCAGACCTACCAGGCCCACGCTTACGGCGGCTACAAAGCCAACCGTGCCGAGATGCCGCAGGACCTTGCCCAGCAGCTGCCGTATATCCGGCGCGCGCTCGAGGCCTATCGCATCCCCATCCTCGAACATTCCGGCTTCGAGGCGGACGACGTGATCGGCACCCTCGCGGTCAAGGCCGCGCGCGAGTCGTATCCCGTCTACGTCGTGTCGAGCGACAAGGACATGCTGCAACTCGTCAACGACCAGGTCTGCGTGCTGAATCCACCGAAAGACAATCTCATCTGCGATGCCGACAAGGTGGAAGAGATCCTCGGCGTCCGCCCCGAGCAAGTCGTGGACGTCATGGCGCTGCGCGGCGATTCCATCGACAACATCCCCGGCGCGCCCGGTATCGGCGATAAAGGTTCGGTCGAGCTCATCAAGCGTTTTGGCTCAGTCGACAACCTGCTCGCCCACACCGATGAGGTCGAGAAGAAGAGTTATCGCGAATCGTTGCAGCACAATCGCGATGTCGTGCTCGCCAGCCGCGAGCTCGCCCGCATCGACACCAAAGTTGAGATCGACTTCGATCCCGCTTCTATGACCGCCGGCGAGCCTGACGTCGAAGCCCTCCGCCAGCTTTTCACCGAACTCGAGTTCACTACGCTGCTCAAGGAGTTGGTGGGCGAGGTCAAGCTCACCGAGGGAGACTACCGCGAGGCAAATTCAAAGTTCGCTGCCGACGTTGCCGCCGTGTTGAAGCACGTAACGGCGAAACAGCCGCTCGCCTTCGCGCTGGAAGATGCCGCCGTCGGCGCCGCCGGCATGAGTAAAGAGGAAGAAGAGGAGGTCGAGAACGAGTCGGGGTCATCGATGCTACCGCTCGTGCCCGTCTCGCTCGCCGCGGTTCCCGGGGTTGAGAGGAACGGTCCCAGTCGCAGGGCCGCGATCTCTGCCCAACCCGGCGTCGTCCTCTCCCTCTCACTCGATGAGGACGCCGCCGCGTCCACGCTCAAGCAAGCCCTTGCTGACCCGAAACTTCCGAAAGCCATCCACGACTACAAAGCTGCGATGCGGCAGCTCGAGCCGCGCGGCGTTGCGCTCGCCGGCGTCGAACACGATCCCATGCTCTATTCGTATCTCCTCGATCCCACCTACACCGCGCACGGCCTCAAAGAGATCGCTATCCGCCGCTTCAACTTGAATGTTGCCGGCACCGTCGCCGAGGCCGCCGACCTCACCGCGCGCTTCACCGCAGCGCTGCGCGAGGAAGTCGAGAAAGAAGACCTCACCAAGGTTTACGACCAGATCGATCTGCCGCTCGTTCCCGTGCTGGCGCGCATGGAGGGGGCAGGAGTCAAGATCGATTGCGACGTCCTGGCGAAGATGTCCACGCGTCTCGAGCGCGAGGCCGAAGCGAAAGCCGGCGAGGTCTACGCCGCTGCCGGCGGCGGCGTGTTCAACATCAACTCGCCCAAGCAGCTTGGCGACGTCCTGTTCAACAAGATGGCGCTGCCCAAGCCGGTGAAGTACGGCAAGGGCAAGACCATCTCGACCGCGCAAGACGTGATGGAAGCGCTCGCCGAAGAACATCCCATCGCGCGCATGGTGCTCGACTACCGCCAGCTCACCAAGCTCAAGTCCACCTACGTGGACGCCCTGCCGCTGCTCTGCCACGCCGTTACGGGACGCCTGCACACCACTTTCAATCAGGCCGCCACCGCCACCGGCCGCCTCTCGTCCACCAATCCGAACCTGCAAAACATCCCTATCCGCTCGGAACTCGGCCGCGAGATCCGTGCCGCCTTCACCGCCGAGCGCGGTCACGTCCTGCTCGCCGCCGACTACTCCCAGATCGAGTTGCGCCTGCTCGCGCACTTGTCGGAAGACCCGCTGCTGACGAAAGCATTTCTCGCTGGCGGCGACATTCACAAGTCCACCGCCGCGGAGCTTTTTGGCGTTCTGCCCGAACTGGTGACCGACGAACAGCGGGCTGCGGCCAAGACCGTGAACTTCGCCACTCTTTACGGACAGCGCGAGTTCAGTCTCGGCCAGCAACTCGGCATCCCCACATCGGAAGCGAAGCGATTCATAGCCGATTACTTCGAGAGGTACGCAGCCGTGCGACTCTTCATCGACCGCACCCTGGACGCCGCTCGCCGCGAGCAGAAAGTCCGCACCCTCTTCGGGCGTGTGCGTCCCATCCCGGACATCAACAGCAAGAATTTCAGCGCCCGCGGCTTCGCCGAGCGTACTGCCGTGAATACTCCGCTGCAGGGCACCGCCGCCGACTTGATCAAGCTTGCCATGATCCGTATCGACGCCGAGCTGCGCCAACAGAAGCTCAAGTCGCGCATGACGCTCCAGGTGCACGACGAGCTTGTCTTCGAGGTCCCGCAGGAAGAAGTGGAGACCATGCGCGCGCTGGTGAAAGACAAGATGGAAAACGTCCATCCGCTGCGCGTGCCGTTGGATGTGGACTTGGGCGTGGGACCCAATTGGCGCGACCTGGAGTAAAAGGGAGGGGCGCTGAGAAGCGCCCCTCTGTCTAGTGGATCCCCGTTATTGGGGTTGAGCGAAGTTCAGAGCTAACTTGCCGTCCTTGTTGCCGACGAACGTGAGTTCCTCACTCGTGTAACAAGCAAGACCGCCACCAAGTTCCAGGTTTCCTGCATACGTCGCTTCAACTCTGCCCGACTGTGCATCGGCGACCATAAGCAATGGCTTCTTGGAGTCAGCGAATTGGATCGCTAGGCGTCCCTTCGAAAGAAACATCGACCGGGGCACCATCTCTCGGTTGTGTGGGTCGATAGTGAGTTTTCGCACTATTACCCCTCCGGGAGAGACGACGTACACGATGGCTGGCGAGGTCCACCGCATGACGTAGACGTTTCCATCGTCTCCGCTCAGCGTCTCCCCCAGGGTGACCGCTCGGTTCGTGTTGGGGTTCCCCGAGGGCACATAGCGACGGTCGCCCTCCGCCGACCCCTTCGCAAACTGCTTGTCTTCCTCAAAAGAGATCTCTTTCAGTAATTTCCCGCTGTCGTCAAAGATTGCGGTGAACGGGATCGTTCCGAGGTTCGGAGAGTTGTCGGTCGGCGCCTCCGTTCCCGCGATTAGCAGTTGTCCACTCTTGAACAAGGCGAGAAGGAAGGGCTTGAATCGATTTTCGAGCTGGAACTTCGACTTCATCTTGCCCTCTTTGTCGAACCGGACGACGATGTATCCATCGGGGGTTTCGGCGAGCATCGCGATCTGTCCGTCACTATCGACGGCATAATCGACCCCGGAATACTGGTCCCCCAAGTCCGCATTCTTCAACGCGAACTGGGTATCGACTTCCGCCTTGCGCGAAATCCGCGTCACGGCCTTGGTATCCTCCGCAGGTGCCATCGGGTCGCCCATGAATTGGAGGTATAGCTTGCCGTCCTGATCGCACTTGATCGGTAGTAGCATCGACTCGCTTGGCACCGAACTCGACTGAACCGTAGATGTCTTCACCAGCTTCCGGGGCAAGTCACGTGCCTCCTGCGATAAGCAAGCAGCCGCCAAACCCAAGAAAGTAACAGTCACTATGCAATCTCTCTTATAGCGCATGGGCTACCAATCCTTTCTCCGGCAACAGGAAGGCATACGTGCCGCGGCAGGCATTTGCAATCAGTAGCCTCTCCCTTATCTTAGGACCGATCGGCTTAGCAGAACATTGCAGAGGGCACTGCCCGCAAAGGCTTGCCGTCGTGTATTCCGTGCTGCAGCACAGTCCAAACCCGAGGGTGAAGCATCGCTGGCATCCGTGGAATCCCTGACAGAAACTTTTCACCTGCGTGCCGCAGAATTGGTGGGCGTCGTCGTAACAGTTGAACTGCCTTTCCGTGTAATCGGTGCACGTGCAGCCCTGCGCCGAAGCCGCTCCACAGAACAGCAGGACGACTCCGACGAGAAGGAAAAGTTTGTACATGGCTCTCCTTATCAAATCGGCCAGATCCTAACAGCTCGATCGCGATGGAGGGCGGGAATCGCATTCTTGTTCTGAATTCGGAACAAGATGACCTGGATGCTCGTAGGTAATGGTAAATGCAGGTGTTACGGGGCAATCCTAGTGCTGGCGGCACAGGCATTGTTCATAATTCCCGACTCTTACCGCCTCCGCGCCGCCTCTTCCATCTCCCGCCGATCGCGCGCGTGGCGCATCCGCAGGACGCGCCAATAGCGCCGCAGGAACACGCTCCATACGAACCAGAGCAGCACCATCGCCACGCCGGCCGCCATCGCCAGCTCGATCAGCCCAATGACGTCGTTCACCCGAGCGGCGCTCACCCGAGCGCTCTGGTCACCGCCGCCGCGATCGCATCCGCGTGCTGCTTCATCAGCGCTTCCGATTCCGCCTCCACCATCACCCGGCACAGCGCTTCCGTCCCGGAGTAGCGCACGACCACCCGTCCATTCCCCGCAAGCGCCTTTTCCGCCGCGCTGATCGCATGCGCTACATCCGACACCTGCTCCAGCGGCTTCTTCTCGCGCACGCGCACGTTCTTGATCGTCTGCGGAAAGACTTTCAGATCGCCCACCAGCTCGTGCAGCGGCTTCCCGCTGCGCGCCACGCTCGCGAGCACCATCAGCGCCGTCAGCAAGCCATCGCCCGTGGTCGCCTGGTCGAGGAAGACGATGTGCCCACTCTGCTCGCCGCCCAGATTTGCGCCCGCCTTCTGCATCGCTTCGAGCACGTATTTATCGCCCACCGGCGCGCGCAGCATCGTGAGGCCCTCGCGCGCGAGCGCCGCCTCCAGTCCCATGTTCGACATCGTGGTTGCGACCACCGTGTTGTTCTTCAGCTTGCCGCGCTGTTTCAAGTCGCGCGCCATCAGCAGCAGGATGCCATCGCCGTTCACCACCTTGCCGTTGGCGTCGGCGAGCAGGCAGCGGTCGGCGTCGCCATCGAACGAGATGCCGAGGCTCGCCTTGTGCTGCACCACTTCTTTCGCCACGATCTCCGGAAACAGCGCGCCGCACTTCTCGTTGATGTTCTTCCCGCTGGGATGATTGTGGCTCAGGTTGTGTTTTACGCCGGCGCGCCGCAGCGCCTCGCCCGCGACAGCCGTAGCCGCGCCGTTGGCGCAGTCGGCCATCACGTGCAGCCCGCTCAGGTCTTGCCCCGCCACCGCGGACACCAGCCACTCCACGTATGCCTCGTGCAGCGTCCCATCGCCGGGAAGTGTCGCCTTCGCCGGCGCCCCGCCCGCAGCCTGCTCTTTTCCGGCTGCCAGCTCGGCGAATATCTCGCGTTCGATCTCGAGCTCCACCGCGTCGGCAAGCTTGTAGCCGTCGCCGCCAAACACTTTGATCCCATTGTCGGTCCACGGATTGTGCGACGCAGAGACGACCACGCCCGCGGTGAACCCTCGCGTATGGGCGAGATGCGCTACGCCCGGCGTAGGGATCACGCCCGCGGACTCCACTTCCACCCCTGCGCCTGCCAGTGCAGCGCTCAGCGCGTCCGCGATCCACGCGCTCGATGCGCGCGTGTCCTGTCCCAGGATGACGCTGGGTTTCGCTTGTCGCGCAGATAAGCGCCGGCCCAGCGCGCGTCCGATCGAGCGCACGGTCGCGTCGTCAAGCGGGAACTCGCCCGCGACACCGCGGATGCCGTCGGTGCCAAAGAGCCGGCGCATCAGCGGTGCACCGCCCAATAGATGGCGATGGCCAGCGCCAGCGACAGCAGCTTGAGCCACAGGTTGTGGGTGAAGAATCGCGTGAGTCCGCTCGTCATCGCTGCTCCATCTCCGCCAGTGGATCGTCGCCGCCCGGTTCTGCCGTGATGGTGGGCAGCGCGGATGGCGGCAGATACAGATGCAACAACGCACTCAAGCGCTCGCGCAGATAGTCGGCCGAGATGTCGCGCTCGATCGTCCCCGCCACCGCTAGCGTGATCGCGCCTGTCTCCTCGGAAACGATCACCGCGATCGCATCCGTCTCTTCCGTGATGCCGATGGCGGCGCGATGCCGCGTGCCCAGTTGGGTCGAGAGTCTCGGATTCATCGAGAGTGGCAGAAAGCACGCCGCCGCAGCCACGCGGTCGCGTCGCACGATGACGGCGCCATCATGCAGCGGCGCCGCCGGCTGAAAGATGCTTGCCAGCAGGTCATAGCTCAACCTGGCGTCGAGCGGCACGCCACTCTCGATGTAGGTGCGCAATCCGATCTCGCGCTCGATCACCATCAGCGCGCCGGTCCGATTGTGCGAGAACAGGTTTGCCGCCAGCACGATGTCGTCATACGACTCGCCCGCCGCTGACTGCGCCAGCCGCGAACGCGTGAAATTCCTTCCCAGCCGCGCCAGCACCAGCCGGATCTCCGCCGAGAACACGATGATCAGCGCGATCCCGATGTAAGGCAGGAAGCGGTCCACCAGCCAGCTCACCGTCGCCAGCTTTGCCAGCCGCGCCACCGCCATCGCCATGCCGAGGATGAACACGCCCATCAGCATGTGCAGCGCGCGCGTGCCGCGCACCAGCGAGAGCACCTGGTAGATCAGCACCGCGAGCACCAGGATGTCGATCACCGTAGTGAAAGATGGGGGCACGAACTCGGCGGCTTGGACGCTGGGGTACATGCTGGGATACATGCTGGAGTACATGGTATGGCCCATGTTTTCAGGGGGACAGTGGGCTACACAAAAACGCGCTACGCAAAAACGGCGCTACACAAAAACGGCGCTACACAAAAACGCGCTACGCAAGAAAGGCCCGCCAACAGCGCCATTGTACTGGACGCAAGTCAGGCCTGAGAGGCTGTATCTACAGATGGTCATGCTGAGGAGCCCGCCGCGACGAAGCATCTCAGGGCCTTCTGTTATCCGCAAGTCCGGCCTAGCCAGCGACCAGCGACTAGCGACTCTTCTTCACCACCGCCCGGATCTCACCCCGCGCCAGCCGCGCGCGAATCTCATCGCCCGCGGCAACCTGCGTGGCGTCTTTCACCACATTGCCGGCCGCATCGAAGATCAGCGCATATCCGCGCTCCAGCACTTTCAGCGGAGAGAGCTCGTCGAGACGCCCGCTCAACCGCTCCAACGCGCCGCGCCGTTCCAGCAAGATGCGCTGCCCGCTCCCACCCAACGCCCGCTGCTTCGCTTCCAGTTCGCGCCGCATCCCGGCAAGCACCATCCGCACGTCGTAGTGGCGGATGCGCGTGGCCGCCACGTCCACGCGCCGCCGTGCGCTCGCCAGCAGGTGGCGATAGTGCGAGACGAGTCCGAAAGCCAGCTCATCCACCCGCTGCTGCCGCTGCGCGAGCATTGCCCGGATGCGCGCGAACGCTCCATGCTGCGCCAGTTCCGTCAGTGTCTGCCGGCCGATGAGCAGGCGATAGCGCGCGCCGCGCGCCAGCCGCTGTTGCAGCGCTTCCACCTGATGTTCCATCTGGTGCCGCGACTCGATCACCAGCTCCGCCGCCGCGCTCGGTGTAGGCGCGCGCAGGTCAGCAACAAAGTCCGCGATGGTGAAATCGGTCTCGTGTCCGATGGCAGATAGCACCGGGATCTCGCTCGCCGCGATCGCTCGCGCCAGTCCTTCATGGTTGAATGCCGCCAGGTCCTCCGCCGAGCCGCCACCGCGCGCGATAATGATCACGTCGACTTCCGCAGCCGCGCCCGCCCGGTTGAAATACTTCAGGCCCGCCATAATCTCCGCCGGCGCATCTGCCCCTTGCACCTGCGCCGGATATATAAGGATAGGCACGCTCTCATGCCGCCGCCTGAGGATGTTCAGGATGTCCTGCAGCGCGGCCCCGCGCGGCGACGTCACGATGCCGATGCGCCGCGGCAGCGCCGGCAGCGGCTTCTTGCGCGCCTGCTCGAACAGTCCCTCGGCCGCCAGCTTCGCCTTCAATTGCTCGAACGCCACTTGCAGCGCGCCCGCGCCTTTCGGCTCCAGATACTCCGCCGCCAACTGCATATCGCCGCGCGTTTCATAGATGGTGATGCGTCCACGCGCCACGATCAGCATGCCGTTCTCCGGCTTGAAGCGTAACAGGCGTGCCTGCGTGCGAAACATCACCAGCCGCAACTGCGCGTCGCCGTCTTTGAGCGTGAAGTAAAGATGCCCGGATTCGACCGGGCGAAAGTTCGAGATCTCGCCTTCCACCCACACGTCGGTGTACTCGCGCTCGAGCGAAGTCCGCACCGCGGACATCAGCTCGCGTACTGCCCATACCCGCCGCTGCGCCGCCATCGCCTGGAATGTGAGGTCGAGCTGCCCGTCCATGGCGCTAGTGTAACGCCTCATGTAAGAGTGTCATGCTGAGGAGCGTCGCGAGCGCGTGTTTTCCCCAGCGCGCGAGCAGCGACGAAGCATCTTGGGTCTTCCGCGTGCCCGTGCTGTGACGACTGCCAGTGTCGTGAGGCCGCCATCCTGGTTTTATTCCAAGCTTTTCCTCAGTGCACCTCTGTGTCTCTGTGGTGGGTTTTTGTTTTTCGCCATTCCGCGGGACAATAGGCCCGTGCGCACCATTTTCCATGTCGATATGGACGCCTTCTTCGTCTCCGTGGAAGAGCTTTACGATCCCACGCTAAAGGGCAAGGCCGTCGTCGTGGGCGGGAAGGCGAACGAGCGCGGCGTCTGCGCGGCGGCGTCTTATGAAGCGCGCAAGTTCGGCGTGCACTCGGCCATGCCGCTGCGGACAGCGGCCAAACTCTGCCCGCGCGCAATTTTTCTCGAGGGACACCCCGAGCGCTACCGCGAGTACTCCGAGAAAGTCCGCATCGTGCTCGACCGCTTCTCGCCGCAGGTCGAGATGGCCTCCATCGACGAGGCGTACCTCGACATGACCGGCACTGGGAAACTTCACGGCCCGCCGTTCCAAGCCGCGCACGCGCTCCACGCCGACATCAAGCGCTCCACCGGCCTGAACTCGTCCATCGGCATTGGCAGCTCGCGGCTCATCGCCAAGATCTCCAGCGAACAGGCCAAGCCGAACGGCGCGCTCTACGTGCTGCCCGGATGCGAGCGCGAATTCCTCGCGCCGCTCGACGTCCGCAAGGTTCCCGGCGTTGGCAAGGTCACCGAACAGCGCCTGCACGAGCTTGGCATCCGCACCATCGCCGACTTGCAAAAGCTCGACGACGATTTCCTCGAAGAACACTTTGGCGCCTGGGGACTCGCGCTGGCAGGGAAGTCGCGCGGCGAAGACGCCGGCGGCTGGTTTTCTAAAGCAGTGCCCGATTCGGAAGTGGGCGCTGCCGACGATCCCAAGTCCATCAGCCACGAGCACACATACTCCGTCGATATTGCTGACGCCGACCAGCTCGAGTCCACCCTCGCACGGCTCTCGGAGATGGTCGCGCGCCGCTTGCGCGAGCACAAACTCCACGCCCGTACCATCGGACTCAAGCTGCGCTACTCCGACTTCACCACCATCACGCGCGCGCACACGCTCGACCAGCCCACGCAGCTCGATCCCGAGATCTATGGCGTCGCACGCCGCCTCTTTCACGATAACTGGAAGCCGGGAAGCGCCATCCGCCTGCTCGGCGTCCGCGCGGCCGGATTCGAGCACAGCGAAGGGCAGCTCGACCTGCTCGCGCAGAACCAGCAGGAGAAGTGGAAGCACGCGCTGAGTGCCGTGGACCGCGTTCGCGATAAGTTTGGCGAAGGCGCCGTTTCGCTCGCCCGCGGCATGAAGTCCACCTTCAGGGAGCGTACCCACGAGGCGCTTCCCGAGAAACCCAGACCCGACAAGCCGAAGCCGCCCGACGTCAAGAAGCCCTGAGCCCGGTCGCCTCTGTGACACGGCCGCCCAATGATCCCTGCAACTTTCCCGGCTAACTTTCCGTATCCCTAACCGTCTGAGCCACAGTGAGAGCAAGGGTGAGGCCGGAGCGAGCGGGCCGCGAGCGGAGAAGCGTTGCGGCGACCCGGGAAGAAGTGAGAGGTGTCGTTATGGCGCAAGTAGGCCAGTCCTTACGCAGCCGGCTGAGTTGGCTTTTCCTCGCCGTCGCCGCTGTCCTCCTGTTCACCAGCAACCTGCGGGCACAGGATTCCGATGTCCGTATCCAGAGCGACCATTTCTCATGGCAGCAGAAGCTTGCTCCCGACCAGGTCATCGACGTTCGCGGACTCTCCGGCGATGTCCGCGCCGCCGGCTACGACGGCGCCGAGGTCGAGGTCACCGCGGAAAAGAGCGGCGCCGACGCCGGCAGCGTCCAGATCCAGATCATCCCCAACGCCGAGGGCGTGATCATTTGCGCCGTCTATCCCGGCATGAGCAACGACTGCAGCACGCGCAGCAATCGTCGCGAACGCCGCAGCACGCGCGCGCGCGTCGACTTCACCGTGAAAGTGCCGCGGGACATCCGTTTCGTGGGTTCGACCGTGAACGGTAGCGTGGACGCCACCGGGCTCGCCCGCCGCGGCAAGGTTTCGAGCGTCAACGGGTCGGTGCGCGTCCAGACGGCAGAGTGGGCGGAAGCCACCACGGTGAATGGCTCGGTGATCGCGCGCTTCGGCAAGGCTGACTGGCCCGGCACGCTGCATCTCTCGACCGTCAACGGACGCATCGAGCTCGAGATCGCCGGCGACCTCAACGCCGAGGTCAGCACCAGTTCGGTCAACGGTTCGGTGCAGACGGATTTCCCCATCACGGTCGCAGGCCGCATGCGCCGCGGCAACCTGCACGGCGTGATCGGCAAAGGCGGCCGCGAACTCGAACTCACCACCGTCAACGGCGACATGGAACTCAGGAAGCCGACGCTCTAGCGCGCCGGCAAACGATCATGTGGCGCGGCCGCCCCTGGGCTGCGGGCTGCGATTGATTTGTTGTAGCCGGCTTAGCCTGCCAAGATCGAAAACGCCGCCGTCGATCATCTTCCGCCGTCTATCATCCCCCGCCGTTTATCATCGTTGCCATGATGCATCCCGCCGCACCCGCCGTCGACCTCGACCGCCTCCGCGATTTCGTGGCGCACATCCCACTATTCCGCACCTTGCACTACCGGCTCCTCGAGCTCAAGCCCGGCGAAGCAGCCATCACCGCGCCGTACACGGCCGACCACGACGGCATCTTCCACTCCTTCCACGGCGGCCTGCTCATGACCTTGGCGGACACCACCGCTTGCGCCGCCATCCTCTCGCTCGCTGGGCCCGAGCAGGTCATGACGACCACGGACATGAACATCCGCTTCCTTGCGCCGTGCAACTCAGACGCCACCGCTCGCGCCCGCGTCATCAAGTTTGGACGCACCATCGTCCCCACCCACGTCGATCTCTACGATGCCGCCGGCAAACACGTTGCCCTCGCCCAGGTCACCTACATGCGCCTGGAAAAAATGCCGAAGCGGTAGTGGTGGAGGCCCGGCCGCGGTTTTCTCCGTGCCTCAGTGCCTCCGTGGTGAAGGTTTTTTACTTACCCCAGCGGCTGAGCGCAGTGCGCGCACCGCTTGGCCGCGATCGGCACCTCGCTCAGGCATTCCCCGCACTGTTTCGTCACCGCATCCGCCGGCGTCAGCCCGCGCGCCCGCCGCGCTTCCCAGGCATTCATCGGCGCGATGAGGAAGAAGTAGATCGCCGCCGCGACCAGCAGGAAGGCGATCAGCGCGTTGAGGAACTTGCCATACGCGACCGCCGTTCCGTTCACATAGAAGACCATCGCCGAGAAATCCGGTTTGCCAAACGCCGCCGCGACCAGCGGCATCAGGATGTCCGCGACGAACGAAGCGACCACCGCGCCGAACGCCGCCCCGATCACCACCGCCACCGCCAGATCGACCACGTTGCCGCGCAGAATGAATTGCCTGAATCCCTTCAGCATCTTCGCTCTCCTTACTCGTCCGCTTACTACGATGCTCCCCGGGCTTCAACCGTCAACCGTCTCTTTATCCGCGTCCATCTGCGTTCATCTGCGGCGAAAGGTTCCTGCCCGCGACCGCGCAGCACACCATCCCCGCCACGCCGATCAGCACGGACAGCATGAACGTGTGGCATCCATGCTGGTTCGGATCGAGCACCTGCCAGCATCGCGGATCGTTGAGGATGCGCGGCCCCGCGATCGCGATCCACACCACCAGCGTGCCCCACACGCCATACCATGCACCTTGTCGTATCGGGAACAAAGCCAGCAGCACGCCCGCCACCAACAGCACGCCCGTCAGCACGATCGCCGTGGTCGAAGCGGGCCCCGCGGCTGGTCCAGAAGCCTGGGACATCGCTCCGGAACCAGGCTGCCCAGCGTGCTCCGCCATATCGTGCAGATGCTCACGCGCAGCCGCTTCCGGAGACTGGCGCGCCTCGCGCCACGCCCCGATCACGCCGTGGACGTTCATCCCATACGCCCACAGCAGCAGCACCATCCCGATGATCCGCAGCGTCGGCAGGTTTTGCATGGTTTGCGGACTTTGACCTTTCCAGCCTTCGTGTTCCTTCGTGACCTTCGTGGTTAAAGTCTTTTAGCGGAAGCGCTTGACCGCCACCACCGTCAGCGCGACGAACCCGACCAGCACCACGCCCTGCGTCACCCCGAATATCACATTGAAGCCCGGTGGCTCGTTGCCTACTTGACCAGCGCCCGCGAGCGCCCTCAGCGCCAGTATCTTCTGAAACATCTGGACGACGAGCACGAAGCAATTCAGGTAGAGCGCGATCGCCGCCGTCACCACATAGGCGGCGCGCCATTTGCCGGCGAGCCGCATGGCATAGCGAGCGACGAGCGCCACCGCCAGCACGACCAGCGAGATGACGCCCACCTTCACCGCCGGCGAGCCCGGCGGCAAGGGGACGAACCCGAATCCCGTCACCGACGTTGCCACGGTGAAGCCGAGGAAGATGGCGGTGAATCCGTCCATGCGCTTGCTGGGCCGGCTGACCATTCCGAACATCACGACCAGCCCGGCCGCGATCCCCACCAGGCTGATGACCACGTGGACCACGGTGTATAGGTGCAGCGGTATCCCGAATATGGCCGTCTCCGAGCCCATTTGGGCGCCTCCGTGCTTGGCTTCCGGATGTTACGACGGGATGTTACGACCGCGCCGGGAAGATTGCTACCCTCGGTCTGGGGATGCGGGGGTACCCCCCTCCCCCCGGATTTCGAGCGAAATCCCCGAAAATCAAGGCTTGAGGAGCGGAATCCCGGTGCAAATCCCGGAAAAATGGGGTTTCGTGATTTCAAAGAGCGTCTCGCCTGCGATTGAGGCAGGCTAGGCAGGTTTTCTGTCCACTGGACACCAGCCACTAGCCACTGATTTCCAGATACACCCGGCCTTACTACAAGTATGAACTGCGGGAGGGGGTAAACCGGACATTTTTCTGCGAACTATATCGTCCACCGATGCAGCAACTTAGCGGGAAAACGGCGGAAAGAGGGGCTTGACAAGATTTTTCGCCGCAGACGAACACGCAGGTCAAAAACCAAACCCACCACAGAGACACAGAGCCACGGAGGGCAAGACTCCAGGCCCGGAGGGCCGGAAAGCTCGCTCGCCTCGGACGAGCAATAGCCCAGGGCGGAAGCCCTGGGTAGACAGAAAGAAGAGGCCCTTCCACGCTGCCGCAGGCTTGCGCGCAGGCCCGGCCGAAGCGCGTTTACTTCACATGTCGATAAGTCACGACGAAACCCGCGGCGAAGATCGCGCCGAGCGCGAGACACATCCACAACGGCATGGCGACGGGGTCGAACCCTATGGCCACGTCTGAAGCAGGCGGGAGCTCACGGCTGAACAACCAGATCGCGACGCCGGCGTAAAGGACAAGCGCCGTGAACGCGGCAGCGAGCCCGAAAGCAGCGGCGATCAGGGTGCGGGACACGCGTGGATTCTACCTGCTGGCGCCTTGTTCCAGAGTCAGAACAAAACGGAGATTTCTGATTTTCGTCGCGTAGGAGGCCGTAGAATCCGTCAAGAAGAGGAGGTGTTCCATGACTAAGCTGCCGAAGTTCACGTTGGAATATAACAAACGAAAGGACAAGTGGGTCCTTGAGCAAGACAAGACCGGCCGGACAGTGAAGGAATTCAGCACCAAGGCACAGGCGACAAAGGGCGGCACTCTGGAGCGCGCAGTCGGCGTCCATGGTGGTTCAGTCAAGATTCAAGAAAAGAACGGGCGATACCAGGAGGAGCGCACCTATCCGCGCAGCCGGGACCCTCGTCGCTCGAAGGGCTAGGCAATTCCTGCTTGTCATCCCGAGGGGTTTCTTTCGACCTTCAACCCGACGGCGTTCAAGAGCCTTCCACGCTGCCGCAGGCCCGCGCGCAGGCGCCGCCGAAGCGCGTTTACTTCACGCGTCGATAAGTCACGACGAAAGCCGTGGCGAAGATCGCGCCGAGCGCCACATCCCCAACCGCATGGACGTGAACATGGACACCGGGTCAAACCCAATGGCCAACTCGGAGTCGGCCGGGAGTTCGCGGCTGAACAACCAGATCGCAACGCCGGCGTAAAGGACGAGCGCCGCGACCACGGCACCAAGCCCGAAAGCAGCGGCGATCAAGATGCGGGTCACGAGACGACTCTAGTCTGTTCTTCTTGTTCCAGATTCAGAACATAAACCCATGTGGGTTTGCCGAGGTATGGATTGCTGAGTATCCTTCGAAGCCCAAGGTCAAAGACATGCCGGACCTCAAAGCTGTCGACCTCTTGAAGCGTGGCTACTTCCACGACCGTGTCATTCCGCCCCTCGGATCCGATTCGATCTCGCCCGCAATCGCCGACCTTTACGCCCACATTCGAGGCGGATCGGGGGGTAAACCGCCTCGTACGCGCTGCGTCAATCACTCTGTGCCCAAGCGTAAGCACCTCCGCCGTCTGCTATCAATCCCCAATCCGTATCACCAGATTCCATTGTCCTTCGAAGTGGAGAAACACTGGAAGAAACTCTCGGCGTTCTGTCGCCAATCCCGAATCGCCCTGAGCACCCCGACCTTGAGCGATACTCGAGCGCTCGGTACCCGACGTGCGCTGGCCGATCAGCCCGTCTACCGCGCGGAGCAGTCTGTCGGAAAGCGATACCTCTTGAAGACAGACCTAGCGCGCTTCTACCCGTCCATCTATACCCACAGCATTGGCTGGGCGCTTCACGGGAAAAAGATAGCTCGCGAAAACAGAGAGCTTTTCGGAAACAAACTAGATGAGCGAGTTAGGAATACGCAGGACAAGCAAACCGGCGGGATACCAATTGGCCCTGACACTTCGTTTCTAATAGGTGAAGTTATCGGAGCTGCGCTTGATGTGAGATTACAGGCCCAAATAAAAAAGCTACGGGGCACGCGCTTCATCGACGATTACTTTCTATACTTCGAGACCTCTTCGGAGGCGGAACGTGCCTTGGCAACCCTGCATCAGGCGGCCAAAGAGTTTGAACTCGAAGTCAACGATCCGAAGACCGAGATAATCGCCCTTCCGGAATCTTTCGAGCCCGCCTGGAAAGCGGAGTTGCGGGCTATGGAGATTCGTTCCAAGGGGGCCCCACAGATTACAGACTTGATGGCTCTCTTCAACCGGGCCTTCGAATTGGTCCCGGAGTTCCCCGCTGACAGCGTACTAACATACGCCGCCAAGCAGGTACTCAGTAGTGAGATCGATCCCGATAACTGGGGAGTATGCGAATCACTGCTACTCCGGTCGGTAACCGCCGAGCCGACGATGATGCCGGCACTCATCGAGATAGTTCGAAAAAACGGTGACGCGATAAAGGACAAGAAGGCGCTAGCGACAACCGTGGTCAGCTTATGCGACTATCACGGTCCGTTGCAGCAGGGGTATGAAGTTGCTTGGGCTCTCTGGCTCGCCAAGGAACTGGAGGTCAAAGTTCCACTTAGAGCTGCACGAGCCGTAGTGGAACTCGATGATGACATCGTAGCGCTAGTCGCCCTGGACCTGCTGGACTCTGGCTTATTTCCCACGGTGGAGATGAGTCTCTGGCGCAGTCACATGAATGGTAAAGCGCTGTACTCCGAGCATTGGTTGCTGGCCTATGAGGCTTACGAGCACGGATGGCTGCACGGAAGGCGTGGCGATTACGTAGACGCTGACTCTTTTTTCCAAATACTTCGAAAGCATCAAGTGCGGTTCTATCGCTCGCAGGCAACAACCTTACCGGAGCCGAGCCCGTATCTCGAGTAACTGCAGGGGCCATTCATTTGCGCAGCGCGCAGCGGTTTTGCGGAGCAAAAAGGGTGGGACTAACCTTTAGGCCCGAAAGATACGTTCGTTGTGCCACCTCAGCGCGTCTTCGGATGGACGGAGCTGATGTAGCCTCGGCAGATTAATCTCGCTGCCGTGCATTGCGTAGTAGTCGTCCCCGTTGTTGAACTCTTGTCTGATGCGCTTGCTTACTTCGACCTTGTAGTCGGGCGTCACTGTGATGTAGCCCTTGTCGAAAAGGGTATGAATATCCTGTCGTAGCAGCAGCCCGTTGGTCGGAGAGTGCGAACCGCCCCCGGCATATGGTCGGATATGCGACGCCTCGAGGATGTGAAGGATGTGCGAAGACGACAGCGCACACGCACGGCTGTAACTGTCGGCGACGATGATCCGAAACGCGCCTTGGCCTAGCCGCGGAAGCTGTATCTGCGGTTTGCCGAAGCGCTGCGCTTCGACGGCGACGGACTCATCCAGCACGGGAGCAGGATTAGCTAGCCGGTGTTGAACCTCGGCCCAAATCTCTGCGCCTCGCCCGTCCGCGGCGTCGTACGTCTTTCCGCGGACTATCGCTTGCGCCCAATCGGACACGGGGATCCAATCGGGCTCGGCGAAGAAGAACGGTTGCTGGAGAAGGATGCAGCCGATCACCTCCTCCGATTCGCTCGGTTGCTCGCCATGGCGGTAGCGCCACACCCGTTCGCGCATCTCCGCAAACGAGTGCGCGCCGTTGTTCGTTCCGAACGCTTCCCATGCAAGGCCTAACGGCGCAAGGGTGAAGTGGCTGAAGAAGCCACCGCCGACGATGTAGTTGCGAGGTGCGTGGAGCTTGAGCAATAGTGGCTCGCCGGGTTGGATCGCGCGAAACTGATTTCTTCCTGAAGGCTGCCAGAAGTTGACCTCGTCCGGCTTTTGCGCGGAGAGGTGCGTGAACCAGTCGAAGTCGGTGATGGCAACGTAGAAGTGCACAGGGGTGGCGGGGACAATCTACTGCGCGCAGGGCAATCCGTAAACAAGGTTTCTGTCTGTTCTGGAATCAGAACACGCGCTCCGGTCGTCGGACGACGCCCTCCGCGCGGGCCGCAGGCGCGTGGAAGGAACCCTTCTTCGCGGCGCAATGATTGTGGGTCACTGATTCCATTCAGGATCACTGAAAGGAGGAGGGAGGGGGGAGGGGGTACCCTGGAATCCCCGGATTTGATCCATGCGCTCCGGCCGTCTCGCCGCCGATGAACGCAGATGAACGCGGATAAACCAAAACCTCACCACGGAGACACAGAGGCACGGAGAGAACGGTAGGAACCGGGAAGGCGTGAACCCGAGATGCTTCGTCGCTGCTCGGCCGCTGGAGAAAACACGGCCTCGCCCACGCTCCTCAGCATGACCCATCAATGGGGTGAGCTGAGAGCTGATAGCTGATAGCTAGAAGCTGAGAGCTAGTCCTGCACGCTGACCACCTGCAACACTTCTTCAACGTTGGTCAGTCCCTGACGGATGAGCCACGCGGAGTACATCTTCAGGTCGAGCATGCCGTCTTCGATCGCGGCGGCATGGATGTCTTCAGTGAGCGCGGCTTTGGCGACCATCTGGCGCAGGCGCGGGTTCATCTTCATGACCTCGTAGATGCCCACGCGTCCTTTCACGCCCTTGCCGCCACATGCGTCGCAGCCTTTGCCTTTGAAGACGGTCTCGCCCGGCGTCATGCCGAGGTAGTTGGCAGTGACTTCGTCGAGCTTGGTCTCTTCCTTGCAATTCTGGCAAAGGCGGCGCGCGAGGCGCTGCGCCATCACGCCCACGGTCGAAGCAGAGATGAGGAACGGTTCCACGTCCATCTCGCCGAGACGGGTAAAGGCGCCGGCGGCCGAGTTGGTGTGCAGCGTGGTGAAGACCATGTGACCGGTGAGCGCGGCTTCCACGGCGATGTGCGCCGTCTCTTTATCGCGCGTCTCGCCCACCAGGATGACGTCGGGATCCTGACGCAGGAAAGCACGCAGGATTCGCGCGAAGTCCAGACCGATATCTTTGTTGGCCTGGATCTGGTTCACGCCGGCGAGGTCATATTCGATCGGGTCCTCGGCGGTGGAGATGTTGACCTCGGGATCGTTGATCTCGGCGAGCGCGGAGTAGAGCGTGGTCGTCTTGCCGGAGCCGGTCGGCCCGGTGACGTACATGATGCCGTAGGGCTGTCCCACTAATTCGCGGATTTTCGCGAGGACCTCGGGATGCGCCACCACTTTGTCGAGTCCCAAAGTCGTGTTTGATTTATCCAGGATACGCATGCAGATCTTCTCGCCCCACTTGGCGGGCACGGTGGAGACGCGGAAGTCGATGGGCTTGCCTTCCATGTTCACCGAGATGCGTCCGTCTTGCGGCAGGCGCTTTTCCGAGATGTCGAGCTTTGACAGGATCTTGCAGCGCGAGATCAGGCCGAGCTGCACTTTCTTCGGCAGGTTCTGCACCACCTGCAGCATGCCATCCTGACGGAAGCGGACGATCACGTCCTTCTCCATCGGCTCGATGTGGATGTCGCTCGCGCCTTTCTTGATGGCCAGTCCGAGGATCGAGTTCACCAGGCGGATGATGGGCGCGTCTTCCGAGGCGTTCATCAGGTCTTGCTTGTTCTCGGAGGTGACTTGCAGGTTCGCGTCTTCGGTCATCTGCAGGTCGCGGATGATGTCGGATTGCAGCAGGTCGACGGTGACTTCGGCTCGGCGCTCGGCGACCAGCTCGACCGGCTTGCCGGCCTGGGTGGAGGTCGTCGTGACCTGCGCCTTTTCTTCTTCTTTGCGCGTGAGCTGCTGATAAGTGGAGTTCATGAACTTGCGGAAGTCATCTTCCGTCATGACCACCGGCTCGATCATCACGCCCTTGATGATGCGGCGGATGTCGTCGAGCGCGAGGATGTTCGAAGGGTTCGTCATCGCCAGCGTCAGGCGGTTGTTGGCAAACGCGACTGGGATGACCTTGTGCTGGAGCATCATGGTCTGCGGCAGCAGTTGCAGCACGCGGACGTCGAAGTTCAGCTTCGACAACGCGATGAACTCGATGCCCACCTGTTGCGACGCGGCTTCCACCCGCTCAGCCAGGATGGTGGTGAGCGCGATGCCGATCTTCGGGTAGGACATCAGCAGTTCCTGGAAGTCCTTCTGCTCGAGCACGGCGACGGTGGTGGGCTGCACGGCGGTCACGGTCGCGGTGCGCGGCTTGCCGGTGAGCAGCGACATCTCGCCGAAGTTCTGTCCCGGTCCCATCTCGGTGAGCAGGAAGTCGATGCCGGTGACGGAGTCCTTCTTGCGCACCTCGACCTGGCCAGAGGTGATGAAGAACATCGAGTTGCCGGGCGAACCCTCGCGCACGATGATCTGGTTGGGCGGGAAATCGCGACGCTTCATCCGCTTCACCACTTCGGAGCACTCCAATATGGAGAGGCCGCTGAACAACTTGATGCGCTGCAGGAAATGCTGCGGCTCCGGCGCCGGCGCCGGCGCGGCGGCGGCAGGCTCGGGGGCTGCGGCAGTGGCAGCGGCGGAGCCGGTTGCAGAAGCGGCGGTGAGCGAAGCAGTGGTCGAGGGGCTGGCCATTAGGGTGTCTCCCGGGAAACGGATGGATCTCGTATCACACACGGCACGCACCACAACGAAGCGTGCGTTATCGCATAGAACGTTGTCGCCTAGAACGTTGTCGTCAAGAGCGTTGTCGCCTAGAGCGTTGTCGCCTAGAACAAGGGGGAATGGGGCGGGATTATACCTCAGTTAGCAGGGCGGCAGCGGCACTAGTTCCGCCGGGTATGCGCATTACGCAAGCGCCCGAGAGCCGATCTTGAGCAGGAGGCCTAGGCAGAAGGGCGAGGCACCGCCCGCACCGCCCGCGGCGCGCGGGCTTTGCCGTTCGTGCGACGAGCCGACCCATTGGACTTGCCAGCGGTCGAGGCGCGGCCGTTCCCACCGTTGCCGCGGACGGCAACGCCGTTGCCATCTCCATCGTGGTGGACACCATCGCCATCGAGTTGCGCGCTGGTCGGCATGGAGCGCACCCAGGCATCGAGTTCTGCGGGCAGCGCGACGACCACGCCTTCAGACTTTGCGTTTGGCCGGTGCACGGGCAGACCGATCTCGCGCTCCCAGCGCTGCACCGTGCGGACGCTGCGTCCCACGTATAAAGCGATCTCTTTCCATGACGACAGGATGTTAGACATCGGTTGCTCTCCCTTTGATCGCGGGCTTCGCTGGTTGCCCATGGCGGGTGACCGGCGGACGGGCGGAGTAGCGCTTGTTGTTCTGGCTCTTCTTGTTACCGAGAGCGATATCGCCGAGTTCGATGGCCCGGCCATGGCGCTCAAGCAGCAGCCTATGACGTGATTTGTCGCCGGTCTGTTCGCTGGATGACGCATACCGGCGATTCTTGGCTGCGTACGGCGGCGAACATTTTTTGGTAGAAATGTTCGCCAGCGAACAAAAGGGGCGCATATAACGGCAGCAAGTAGTTGGATCCGTCGTGACCCCTGAGCACACCAAGTTGTCCGGCACCAGGTACGCCACGGGAGAGGCTGCGCCCGCCACCGGCGTCTATCGCGTCAGCCACAGCGACCATCGCCTGCCGGAAGAGATCACGGTGCTGCTGGGACAGAGTTTCCCGCGCTGTGCCCAGTGCGCCGGCGCGGTCAAGTTTGAGCTGGTCCGGCCCATGCAATGCGCGCTGCCGCCGGGAACCATGACGCTCAACGAGCTGCCCGTGCTCGAAGCCGACGACGACGGCAACGAATCGGCCGTCGCCAGCTGAGCATCGCTCAGCTCAACCACCGCACCAGACAATCCACGCACCAGATAATCCCAAGGTTAGTGACTTGCAGGTGATCGCCCGTGCCCGTGGCGCTTACGCGACCTTGGCTGCCGCGCGCGGCAGCGGATGGCTGTTACGCATGAGTGCATAGCATTCGCAGGCCGCGGCCTCGAGGCCGGGGCGGTTCACCACGCGGATGTGCCCGCGGCTATGCTGGATGAGCCCGGCTCTTTGCAGGATGCCGGAAGCGATGGTGACGGTGGAGCGGCGTGTGCCCAGCATATTCCCGAGGAACTCGTGCGTCATAGTGAGCAGCCGGGTGGGATTGCGATCATCCATGAGCAGAAGCCAGCGGGCGAGGCGTTCCTCCGCCTCATGCAGGCGGTTGCAGGCGGCGGTCTGCGCGGTCTCCAGCGAGACGCGATAGGCGGCCTGCAGTAGCAGGTGATTGAGTTCGCCATCTTCCTGCATGACGCGCCGCAGCGCGCCGTTGCCGAGGCGGTATCCGAAGCCCGCCCCCTGAACCACCACACGGTAAGGCGACTTCTTGGCGTTGAAGAGTGCCGGGATGCCGGCCACACCCTCAGCACCCACGAGCGCCACCTCGATGCTGGCTCCATTCTTCAGCACCACCAGGATGGAAGCGATGCCTTCTTCGATGAAGATCACGCCCTCGACCACGTCGCCCGCCTCGCTCATGACCTGCCCAAAGGGCAGTTCCACGCGTTTCAGGAAGGGCCGCAGCCGCGCAAGATCAGCGGCGGGCAAGTGCTTGAGCAGGTGGTTCTTAGGTGCGAAGATGGCGGTCAATGGCATTTTGTCGCTGCTTCCCGGATGGTCCATCGGGTACGCAAGGACAGGGCGAGAGAGCCACAGGCCATGGTTGCGGACGAGGGCGGTTAAGTAACGCCGCCTCTAAGTCGAGCGTACGCCTTTGGCTCCTCTTCTTATGTGCGAAAACGCTCACGGCCGCTCGTCAGGGCGGGGAACACGGGGTAGAGGAATGTGTGCGATAGCACTCCGTCTGGTAGCGAACCGACACTCCTCTTACCAGCCTGTAGCCTGAGTCCACACTACTCAGAAAGACGCGCCGCGGGCGCGCTCAAGGACATGGACGCCAAGAGAAGGCGCAAGCGAATGCTGCCCACGAACGGCCGGAATGGCCGGAACGGCCAGAATGGCGAGAACCGTCTGCTCGACAGCCTGCGCGCGGAGAGCTTTGCGCGGCTCAATCCCAAGCTCAGCGAAGTCATGCTGAAGCAGGGCCAGGAGCTGTACCACGCCGACGAGCGCCAGGATTGGATCTACTTTCCCGCCAAGGGCACCCTCATCTCGCTGCTGGCGGTGAGTGACGACGGCGCCAGTGTGGAAGTGGCCATCACCGGGCGCGAGGGCATGCTGGGGATCGCCGGGGTGCTGGGCGCCGACCGCAGCAACCACGAGAGCCTGGTGCAGAATTCCGGCGCCGCCTGGCGAGTGCGTTCCGAGTACGTGCGCGACCTGATGCAGCGCGATGCGAATTTCCGCGACGCGCTGCAACGTTACATCCACGTGGTCTTCGCGCACGTGGCGCAGACGGCGCTCTGCAACCGGCTGCACTCCGTCGAAGAGCGGATGGCGCGCTGGATGCTCTCCACCCAGGACCGGGTGGAGGCGGCGGACTTCCACATGACGCATGAGCTGCTGGCGAAGATGCTGGGCACGCGGCGCACCAGCGTGAGCCTGACCGCTGCCACGCTGCAAAAAGCCGGCATGCTGCGCTACAAACGCGGGCACATGATCATCCTCGACCGCCAGAACCTGGAAAACACCGCGTGTGGCTGCTACGGGGTGATGCGCGCCGAGATGCAGGCGCTCCACTACGGCAAGCGCCGCGGCTAGCGTTCTTCCCCCCCGCAAGGCAAAGGGGCTTCTTCCAAATACGACACCTTCCGGCCTTGTGGAATTGTTGATATAGTTAGCCGCCATCCATCCCCCCTGGATCAGCGTTTTCGCGTCCCGTATTTCGCGTCCCGATGAGCGCCTCAGCCACGACCACGACCGCGACCATGACCGCGCCTGGAGTGCGGCCGCTGCCGTTCGTCGTCTATTTCGCCGAAGACGAGCTGGGCAAGACGGCGATGCTGGGAGTGAAGAAGTACCGCCGCATCCCGTTCGAAGGCTTGAACGGCCAGCCCGCGGATGTGGAGCGCATCCTGTTCGTCTCGCAAGAACGCCTGCTGGACGACAACTACAACGCGGCGCGATCGCCCAATGTGCGCGTGATCGCGCTCTCCGCGAACCGCTTCAAGGACCCGCGGCTCGATGGCATCATCTATTGCTACCTGCCGCCAGACACGCCCACCGCGCTGGTGGAACGCATGGTGGACAACGCCATCGACCACATCCACCTGATCGTCTCGCGGCGCGAGTTGGGCGAGAAGTTGACTGGCGCGACGCATGAGATCCATGAGCTGAACCAGATCGGCGCGGCGCTCTCCGCCGAGCACGATACCGAGAAGCTGCTGGAGCTGATCCTCACCAAGTCGCGCGAGATCACCCTTGCCGACGCCGGCTCGCTCTACCTGGTGGAGAACGCGGTGGAGGACGCCGGGGACGAGACGGCGAAAAGGATGGCATCCGGCGTCCACACCATGCTGAGTGATAAGGACGGCAACGTCGCGGCGATGGACACGCAGAAGCTCGCCGCCATCCACGCCGAAACCAGCGCGCTGGCCGTGGCCGGCACGGAGACCGGCAAGCTCGCCGCCAAAGAAGAGCCGGTGAAGAAACAATTGCGTTTCAAGCTGGCGCAGAACGATTCCGTGCAGATCCCCTTCCGCGAACACACCATGGAGATCTCGGCGCGCTCCATCGCCGGCTACGTGGCGCAGACCGGCGAAGTGGTGAACATCCCCGACGCGTACCACATGCCCGACGACGTGCCCTATTCCATCAACCGCAAGTTCGACGAAGACTCCGGGTACCGGACGAAATCGATCCTGGCGGTGCCGATGCGCAACCAGAAGGACGAGATCGTGGGCGTGGTGCAGCTCATCAACGCCAAGCGCCGGTGGGATGCCAAGTTGCTCAAGATCGCCGACGTGGTCTCGAACGTGATGCCCTTCGCCTCGCGGCAACAGGAGATCATCCAGTCGCTGGCCAGCCAGGCGGCGGTGGCGCTCGAGAATTCACGGCTCTATGAAGCCATCCAGCGCTTGTTCGAGGGTTTTGTGCGCGCGTCCGTCATCGCCATCGAGTCGCGCGACCCGACCACCAGCGGCCATAGCTTCCGCGTGGCGAACCTCACGGTGGCGCTCGCCGAAGCGGTCGACCGCGTGGACTCCGGTCCGTATGCCGGCATCAAGTTCACGCGCACCGAGATGAAGGAGATCCGCTACGCCTCGTTGCTGCACGATTTCGGCAAGGTCGGCGTGCGCGAAGAGGTACTGATCAAGGCGAAGAAACTCTATCCCGCGCAGCTCGAGCTGGTGAGCCAGCGCTTCCACTTCGTGAAGCGCACGATGGAGAACATGTCGCTGCAAGGCAAGCTCGACTACGTCCTCGCAAAAGGGCGGGAGGAGTATTTGAAAGAGCAGGGCAGGTTCGATGGCGAACTGGCCCAGCAGATGGAAGAGGCCGACACCTACTTCAAGACCATCCTGCAATCGAACGAGCCGACCGTGCTGCCGGAAGGGAACTTCGACAAGCTGCTCGACATCGCGGCGCGCCATTACACCGACTACGACGGCGAGGAGAAGGCGCTGCTCACGCCCGACGAGGTGCGGCTGCTCTCCATCCGCAAAGGATCGCTGGATGACGATGAGCGCAAGCAGATCGAGTCGCACGTGGTGCACACGGTGAATTTCCTGCAGCAGATCCCGTGGACCAAAGAGATCAAGAACATCCCGGCGATCGCGCGCGGACATCACGAGAAGCTGAATGGGCTGGGTTATCCGTACAAGCTGGCGGCGGCGGAGATCCCGGTGCAGACGCGGATGATGACCATCTCCGACATTTTCGACGCGCTCTCGGCGTCGGACCGTCCCTACAAGAAAGCCATCTCGATGGAGCGGGCGCTCGAGATCCTTGGGTTCGCGGTGAAAGACGGCGAGCTCGATGGCTCGCTCTTCGAGATCTTCAAGACGGCGCGCGTCTTCGAGCGCTGGAAGATCGAACCCTATCCTTATTAGGCGTTCGAATCCGGCAGGCCCCGCCGTTCCATGACCCGTTCTCCCATGGCCCGCCTTTCAATGAGAAGACTGAGACTTATCCCCACTCTCTTCATCGTGCTGCTGCTGGCGCTCGCTTTCGGCTGCCCGGCACGGGCGCAGAAGACGGGGGGGTCGAGTCGACCGGTGACCCCGGTGACGACGCTGGTGGCGATCGACGAGCTCAACCGCGATGCGCTGAGCGGGCAGGAGCCGGTGCTGACCCTCGGTTCCAGGGGCAGCGCGCGACGTGGCGTGGCTACACCATGCTGGTGCATCACGCCCAGGGGCTGCAACGGGTGACGATGGATGCGACCGGCGCTCCGGCGGGCGCGCCCGCTGCCGAGGCGCTCGCGTGCGCGGTCGAGCGGGTGGAACACGGTCTCGATGCCCAGCGTCCGGTGGCGCGCGAGTGCGCGGGGCGGTAGCTGCCGCTGCCCTTGAAAAACCAGCTTTGTACCAACAAGTACTTGACAACCCTCGTCGGCGGACGTACTCCTTAGAGCGATGGCAGAGGGGCATCCAAGGCGCGCGGCGGGACGGAAGCTGATCCCGCCGGAGGTAATGCCGGCGAGCGATAGCGCCGGCGGCGACAAGCCAGACGAAATCCGTCTCGGCGATGTCCGCTTAGACGACCTGCGCTTCATCCGGCAGACCATGGCCAGCGCCGGCTCGTTCACCGCCGTCAGCGGACGCGGCCAGATTCTGGTCGGAGTGACCGCGCTCGTGGCTGCCGCGGTCTCGAAGCACATGTTCCTCGGCTCCGGCTGGATGGAGATATGGCTGGCCGAGGCTGCGGTCGCGATCGCCATCTCGGTGCTGAGCTCGGAGCGCAAAGCGAAGCGCATGGGCGTGCCGCTATGGAGCGCGGTGGCGCGAAAGTTCGTCCTCGCACTGGTGCCGCCGCTGGTCGCGGGCGGCGCGTTGATGGTAGCGCTATGGTTCACGGGTGAGCGCCACATGGTGCCCGGCGTCTGGCTGCTGCTCTATGGCACCGCCGTCGTCACGGGCGGAAGTTTCTCGGTGCGTGTGGTGCCGATCATGGGTTACTGCTTCATGGCCCTCGGCTGCCTGGCGCTCGCGCTGCCGTTGGGCTGGGCGTGGCTGCTGCTGGCGACCGGTTTTGGCGGATTACACATCGTGTTTGGATACCTGATCGCGAGGAAATATGGCGGGTAGGCGGGTAGCAGGACAAGGCCGGGAGATGGCGGGCGGGGTCGCCCGTCCCCACCGCAGCAAGCGCAAGACACTTCCTGGTTCCCGGCAGTCCGGTTCACGGCAGGCGCCGGCGGCGGCGCCGGGGCTTGACCAGCTTATCCATGAGCGGATGCGGCTGGGCATCGTGAGCTCGCTCGCCGTCAATGACAGCCTCAGCTTCAACGAGTTGAAAGCGCTGCTCGCGACCACGGATGGCAACCTGAGCGTCCATGCGCGCAAACTCGAAGACGGTGGCTACATCGCGTGCAGCAAATACTTCGAGGGACGGACGCCGCGGACGGATTTCCGGCTGACGGCGGCGGGCAGGCGTGCGCTGGAAAAATATCTGGACGAGATGGAAGGGCTGATCAAAGCGACGCGAGCCTGAAGCTTTCATTGGCATTTGGGATCCGCGATTGTGGCGACGGGTGATCGCCCTAGCGCGATGAGCGAAGCGCAACGAGGCGATCGCAGGGCGGCCGCGGCCGCCTTTTAAAAGGGCTGGCGACTTTATGATGCAAAGTGATAACCGGGGAGGCAGCGGCCTGCACGCGGCGCTGGTGATGGATGGCAACGGGCGCTGGGCGGTGGCGCGCGGGCTGCCGCGCGTTTGCGGGCACCAGGCGGGCGCGGAGGCGGCGCGGGCGGTGATCCGCGCGGGGCCGGAGTGCGGCATCGGGACGATGACGATGTATGGATTCTCGTCAGACAACTGGAAGCGTCCGGCGGAAGAGGTGGCGCTGCTGATGGCGCTGCTGCGGCAGTATCTGCTGGCGGAAAAAGGTCCGTGCCTCGCCAGCGGCGTGCGCATGGCGGTGATCGGGCGGCGCGACCGGTTGGCGCCCGAGCTGTGCTCGGCCATCGAACAGGCCGAGCGCGAGACCGCGCACGGCTCGCGCTTGCTGCTGCGGCTGGCAGTGGACTACTCGGCGCGCGATGCCATTGTCCAAGCCGCGAACGTCCGCGCGGCGGGCGTGCCAGCAGCGGGCATGCACGCGGCTGCGCTGTGCCCCGCGGGCGACGGCGGTCCCGCCGCCGACCGCGAGAGCTTCCGGCGCGAGCTGGCGCGCGCGCAGAATTGCGAGTCCGCGCCCGATGTCGACCTGCTGATCCGCACCGGCGGCGAGCAAAGACTTAGCGACTTCCTGCTGTGGGAGTGCGCCTACGCGGAATTGTTTTTCTTGCCGCAGATGTGGCCGGATTTCTCTCCCGCCGATCTCCGGGCCGTGGTCGCGCAGTTCCACGCCCGCGACCGCAGATACGGGATGATCAAGACGGAACCCACGCCCGCAGTCCGGCAGCGGGTCGCAGAATAACCCCCCGCTTCGCGCTCGCCCGCACGAGAAAGCCGCGAGTACAATGGCGCGCATGAGACGCGCATCTTTCCTATCTCTGTTCTCTCTTTTCTCCACGCTCATTCTTGCGACCGCCGGGGCGACCTGGGCGCAGCAAGCGGCGGTGCCTGTGGTGCCGCTCGACCAGGAGCCGCTGCACCACCTCTTCATCGCCAACGACACGGTGCGCGTGTTCAAGGTCGAGGTGCCGGTGGGTGCGCGGACACTCATGCACCAGCACGACCGCGACTACCTGTTCGTCACGCTCGGGGACTCCGACGTGATCAATGCGCGGCAGAACGAGCCGGCACGCGAGTTGAAGTTGAAAGACGGCGACACCGCTTTTACCAAGGGCGGGTTCGCCCACGTGGCCATCAACCACGCGAAGACTCCCTTCCGCAACGTCACTGTCGAGATCGCGAAAGCGAAGCCCGACACGGAACCGGAACCCTCGCAGACGCTCGCCGGCGCCGGCATGAGCGTCACCTTCATGGTGGACAACGAACGCGCGTTCGCCGAGCTCATCGAGCTCGAGCCGGGTGCGACCATGCCGTGGCATGAGCACAAGCGTCCGCATCTCGCCGTGCCACTCGTCGATGCGACCCTGGAGACCGACGTCCTCGCCAAAGGCAAGGGCAAAGGCGTGATCACGCAGAAGGCAGGCGAGCCACGCTGGGTCGAGGGCGGTTACTCGCACACGCTGCGGAACACTGGCACCACGCGGGCGCGCTGGGTGCAGATCGAGGTGAAGTGATGGCGGCGGATGCGGTGGAGAAGATGGTCGCCGACTACGCAGCGCGCGCGGTCGCTGCGGCACACGCGGCGAAGGTGGAGCTCGACTTCTCGGAAGCCAGCGTCGCGCAGTTGGAGCAGTTGTTGACCGCGGCGCCGCAGGCGGATGTGGACCAGGCCTGCAAGATGTGGGGCGCGTACTTCGGCGAAGTGGTGCGGCGGCGCTGGGGCGGCGAGTGGTCGTTCGAGACGTATCCGGGCGCGCAGTTCGCGACTTTGACGCTGACGGTGGCGGGCTCGAAGCTGTTTCCCTCGATGAAGATCTATCGGCGGCTCACGCAGGGCGCGAGCGAGGATTTGCGGACGTTCTATCAAAGCGTGAAGGAGCGGCTGGCGAAGGCGCCGGCGTCGCGAGTGAATTGAAAGCGGTTTCACCACGGAGACACGGAGCACACGGAGAAGAGAAGTAGAGTACGCGAGTCAAGCGAAGAAACATTCGGCGCAGGGCTTGCGCGAATCGGGTTTAGCTGCGATACTCGTTCTCGGCTTAAGGGAAACACGTGGCAAAGGCCGCTGGCGCGGCCGGATAAGTCAGAAGTAAGCCAGGTAGCTCAGAGTTAAGCAGGGAATAGGCAGCAGCAAAGCCTGAATCCTTGCATGAGCCCCGGGCATCTGATACTCTTAGCGGGTAAGAAATTGTCCCGGCCACGGGACAGTAAATCCTGAGACAGGTCGCCAAGGCGACTCAGCACTTGGGATGGGTTAGGCGAAGCAAGTCGCAAAACCTCCCTTACTAGGATCTTTAACCAATTTGAGTGACTCTCTTTGCGCGTGTGCGCTGGTTATATGAAGCTGCGCCGCGGAGAGGGAGTCCGGATGTATCGCGTGTCATGAGCGAAGAGTGCTCCCGCTGAAGGGTTGAGCACCGGCTGTGCCAAAGCTGTCAACATCCTGTGGATAACACAGGGGTTATGGCGATTGACTGGGCCCTAGGGCTCGCGATATTTTTCCAAGGTTCGTCTCTATACGGTCCGGAAGGGCGGTATGGAGGCGCCACAAGTTTCGAGGACGCCGATCCCGCTTTGCGGGATCGGACTTCGACTGAAACGCACCCCTCAGGGGGAGAGCGGTTCGGTCTTTGACAACAGGTTGAACGTGCCAGTCGTGAAGAGTCGCTCGGGTTCTGCTCGAGTGATTCTCACAAAATAGGTAAGTATGGCGTTCAGGGTTCCGCCGTGACACACCTGTGAAGGTGGGGTCGTGGTTTTACCTGGACGTCGCGTTCCCCGACTACCCGTCAGGGAACGGAACAGGTTTCAAACGAGAGTTTGATCCTGGCTCAGAATCAACGCTGGCGGCGTGCCTAACACATGCAAGTCGAACGAGAAAGTCCCCGCAAGGGGATGAGTAAAGTGGCGAACGGGTGAGTAACACGTGACTAACCTACCCTCGAGTGGGGGATAACCTCGGGAAACCGGGGCTAATACCGCATAACATCACCAGGGGAAGCTCCTGGTGATCAAATGCGCAAGCAACTTGAGGAGGGGGTCGCGGCTGATTAGCTAGTTGGCGGGGTAACGGCCCACCAAGGCAATGATCAGTAGCCGGCCTGAGAGGGCGCACGGCCACACTGGAACTGAAACACGGTCCAGACTCCTACGGGAGGCAGCAGTGGGGAATTTTGCGCAATGGGGGAAACCCTGACGCAGCAACGCCGCGTGGAGGATGAAGTCCCTTGGGACGTAAACTCCTTTCGATCGGGACGATAATGACGGTACCGGAAGAAGAAGCCCCGGCTAACTTCGTGCCAGCAGCCGCGGTAATACGAGGGGGGCAAGCGTTGTTCGGAATTATTGGGCGTAAAGGGCGCGTAGGCGGTGCGGTAAGTCTTCTGTGAAATCTCCGGGCTCAACTCGGAGCCTGCAGGGGAAACTGCCGTGCTGGAGTGTGGGAGAGGAGAGTGGAATTCCCGGTGTAGCGGTGAAATGCGTAGATATCGGGAGGAACACCCGTGGCGAAAGCGGCTCTCTGGACCACTACTGACGCTGAGGCGCGAAAGCTAGGGGAGCAAACAGGATTAGATACCCTGGTAGTCCTAGCCCTAAACGATGGATGTTTGGTGTGGCGGGTACCCAATCCCGCCGTGCCGGAGCTAACGCGTTAAACATCCCGCCTGGGGAGTACGGTCGCAAGGCTGAAACTCAAAGGAATTGACGGGGGCCCGCACAAGCGGTGGAGCATGTGGTTCAATTCGACGCAACGCGAAGAACCTTACC